>CAZKUH010000113.1:0-6847 GCA_964555895.1 uncultured Enterobacterales bacterium | reverse complement strand
AACTCTACCTTTGTGGTTAGAGCAGGGGAGCTTCTCTTCTTAAAATTTAACGCCCAAATCTATTGAGACAGAATCATAATTGATAAGCACCCAGTAACGTCAACCCCTCGATCATCTCTCTGAAAGCGCCCACGGGTTGTGGATAATGACGAATAGCACGATTTCGTAATTTCTCAAACCAATGCGTCAGCCAGCGGATCTCCGTCTCACTATAGAAACCACTCATTACCTCGCAATTTAAAAATAAACTACGGATATCCAAATTAGCAGAACCCGCCATGGCGAAAGTATTGTCAAAAATCATCGATTTAGCATGGACCATGGCGTGAGGTATGAACCAAATCTTTACCCCTACTTTGTCGAGTTCGCGTAAATATCGACGACGAGCAATATCTGCCAGAGGATGATTTGATTTCTCAGGCAGTAACAATTCGACCACCACACCACGTAAAGCAGCCAGTTTTAAGGCTTCTTGAATGCCATTGTCAGGAATATAATAGGGCGTAACAACCATAATTCTTTTACGTGCATTGTAGCAAGCCGTCAATATTGAGACATAAATAGGATCATCCGCAACATCCGGGCCTGATGGAATGACCTGTACACGACTCTTTCCAGTTGCAGGAATCACGGTAACTTTCAATCCGCCTGGCAAGGCCTTACGGGTTGCAAAATACCAATCTGCATCAAAAATGGCAACATAGGTAGACACAACTGAACCTTGTTGTGAGAAACTCAGATCGATCCAGTTTTGCTGATGACTTCCCGAACCCAAGTAAGTCGCAGTAAAGTTTCGCCCACCAGCCCAGATTTTTTCACTATCCACAATAATTATTTTTCTATGGTTGCGTAAATTAGTTCTTCCGCGTAAAGGTTGATGTAATACAGGAATAAACCAGGCTACCTGCCCCCCTTGCCTGGTTAACGGTAATAATCGCTTTTTAGGCAAGGAAAAGGAGCCTATCCCATCGAGTAATAAACGGATCTTTACACCATGTGCGGCTTTATCTTCCAGCAAAGATAATATCCTGGCTCCAATGTGATCATCAGCCAAAATAAAAATAGCGATGTCGATGCTGTCTTGAGCACCATCCAACATCTGCAGTAATGCTTGCCAGGCATGCTCTCCATCATCATGAAAATGGACAAGATTATCATTACTGGCTGAGGGGATACCGAGGGAGACCAATAATGTATTCAGCGAATGCTCGTAGTTGTCGGGTAAGTCAGGTAATTCCAGCTGTCCTTTCAATTTCATACGGGTATGGATTTTTCTCTCACCGAAGAACAGATAGAGAGGAATTCCTGCAATAGGCACAAACATGATGACGAAAAGCCAACCCATCGTAGCTGAAGGGATACGAGGCGTACGCAAAATCTGGGAAATTAATACCAACGCAAGTAAAACGCCAGCAAATGCAGCAATATGGAGTATCCACATCCAGAGATAAGATAAATTCAGTAGCTGATCAAACATCTTTGTCGCCAACCCGGTCTGGTCGAGATAACTTGTGTTGTCGATACCACCATCGAAGTAACATGAATAGAACAATGACCAACAATAATTGTTCAATATGTTGAACGCGACCAAAAAGTTTATCCACCCCGGAACCCACGACATAACCGGCAGTAACGATGGCTAACGACCAAATGCTGGCGCTGATACTATTAATCCAAGCAAAACGTAATGACGGATATTCGTGCCTGCCTAACAGTAACGGTGCGATGGTGCGTGTGCCATAAATAAAACGTGAGCCTCCGGCAATCCAGTCTGCCCGTTGTTGAATCCAAGGACGAACTTGGTCTGCTTGTTTCATCAATCGTGGAAATCGCAACAAAACCACAGAACCGAAACGGCGTCCAAGATGAAACCAGATTTGATCCCCGACGAATGCACCACAAGCCGCAACAACAACCGTCCATTCAAAAGGTAAAATACCACGGTGAACAAGTACCCCAGCCAGAAGAACGACTGTTTCACCCTCTACAAGCGCGCCAGCAAAAACTAAAATCAATCCGTAATGCGTTAAATACGGTAAACTTTCCTCGAATAGCTGCAGGATATTCATAGTTCAATCATCCTTAAAATTCATCATCTACCAGCGGGTGTACTGTAGACTTTTTCCTTCTCTCCCACAAAAATACTGCAATCGCTATAACTGTCGTCATAATTAGTAACACCCACAAATATTCTTCCAGATAGGCTGCAGCTATCGCTAACAAGAACATCAGAAGTCCAAGCAGACTGAAATGCCAATTAATACGATAACCATCCAGAAAAGTCGCCAACCCCAATAGAATCAATAATACTAGACCTGTACTTTCATAGTTCAGACGACCAGCTTTGAGTAAAAGAAAGATGCCACTGACTGCAATTCCGGTGGTTGTCCAATGTACAAACTGTGTCATCAGGGTTTTTACAACAGGCAGACCCAGGCGATGGGCTCTGGACCAACCTATGGATAAGGCTGAAATTGCCAGGACCAGAGTCATCGCACCCCAATATCGGTAACTTTGCAATGGTGAATAATCGGTAACGCCGATGCCTAATATGGACAATATCGAAGTCACAGTGAGTGAAACACCTTGAACAGGGAATCTCTGTATTTTGACTGGTTTTTGGGCAACAGTCTTGTTATCCGGTATTCCTATCACACATCACCTTTTATGCTATTTTAGTAAAACGGTTTCACTATTTGTGTTACTTACTTTTTCTGACTTGTTTGAAGATATTAGATCATTTGTTGATAGACGCCCACTTCAAAATGAACGCATTTTTAGTTGACTTAAAAAATCGTTATCAACAAACCGGCTAGTGCTAAAATGGAGCATCCCGCCAGTATCATGCTGGTGAGTTTCACAATCCACAACGGCATGGCGTCAATATCCAAATGCGCCATGCGGAAATGAATATGCGTATAACGCCATCCTGCCTGAATAAAAGCTGCGGTGCTGAATAGGATCAGAAAAATAGCCAGGATTAACAGTATCCATAATGGCATCATCCCCTCGAGAAATTTCACCACAGCCAAACCGGAAACCAGGAAAGACAAACCGGTACGGATCCACGCCTGGTAAGTCCGTTCATTTGCCAGAACGGTTCGATCCAGGGCCAGGGTATTTCTGTCAGGTTCACAGTCGGATGCTTTACTATTCATTTAAATAACCTGAATCCTAGTTAAGAGAAGCCTCTCAATATTGCTATTTTCGTGGCACTTTGTCAGCAAGAATTTACCTAAAATAAACAACTATTTACAAGGCCCGAGATATTGACCAGTGATATCCGTAGTCATATCCAGCTTCATCCCTTGTACATTGCTTTGTGCTTTTATAAAACCGTTCAATGTTTTACCGTTATAGCGCATCTCACCATTGCCTTTGAGGCCTTTGTCTTTGCAATTCATTTGCCATTTTAATGTACTATCAGTTTTGTCGATAATCTTGAATGTACAACCTTTTTCCTGATCCGCTAGTGGTAGTTCATGCTCTTTCGTCAAACATTGTTCATTGGTTATGGTTTGGGGTGGGAGTTGAACCGGTAAACCTTTAACGGCGATCTTGAAGGTCATCTTCCAATTTCCGTATTTTTGGTTCAATGCGGAAGCAGGAGTGGAAAAAAACAGCACCGTTAAAATTAATGTGAACGTTTTTAAGAAAGTCATCACAACGCCTTTTGAATTTAAAAATAAAGATTACTGCAATCAATGTTGGATATCAATCTTTTTCAAGAGGTGCTTTGTCGTCCGCCTCTTTCGCCTCTGGATCATAGATGAACGTCGTTTCTCCTTCGCCACCCTCGGTGATAATCACTCGACCTTTAAGAGGTTTTCTTTCCAATGATTTGTTCATCAAACGAACATAACTAAACGCTTTTTCTGGACAGTTTTCATCCCCGGCGCGTTCGCAGCGCTCCAGCTCCTCTTTCAGTTGATCCATAATCGAAGGCACTTTAGGCGGCGGAATATACCCCAACAAACCGCGTGCAATATAATAGGCTTTTTTAGCATCACAAGCAGTCAGCATAATCAGGGTTAGGCTACTCAAGATAAACGTCCTGATGATTAACTTTTTTTGCATGATGACTCCGGGCGTTGCTGAATAAGGTGTTGGTGTAATATTAAGTTGAATACTATTGATTTATCTTCATGCCAAAAGTTCCTACCCTTACCTTGTTCTGTCGTTAATTCATATTGAAGCAAGCGATTCACTAATAGGTTACAATCCTCTTTATCATCACAATAAGTTTACAATTTCCGTATGAATACTGAGATTATAGATCCCGCCTGGATCGTTTTTACCCTTTTTCTGCTACTGACAATAATCAGTTTGGCTTGGCTATTCTGGTATCCGGTGTGGAAAATCAGAAGAATATTACGCACGCCTTTTCCTCCGACATGGCTCGCTATCATTGAGAGCAACAACGCACTTTATGCTAAATTACCAAACGTATTACAACACCGTCTGAAAAATCTGGTGCAAATATTTCTTACACGGGTAAAGTTTTATGATACCAAAGGCATTACTTTAACTGATGAGATCCGTGTCACTATTGCAGCACAGGCCTGTATGCTGATACTGGGTCGAACCATCAGTGATTACGCCAGAATAAAATCTATCATTGTCTATCCAAGTGCTTATATACCGACCCATGAAGGAGAAATGGAATCGACGGTACGTTTAGGGGAATCCTGGCACAATGGCAGAGTGCTTTTAGCTTGGGATGATGTGTTAAAAAACAGTCAAAGCATCATCGCCGGACATAATGTGACGTTGCACGAATTTGCTCATCAGCTGGATCAGGAAGACGGTTATTCAGATGGCGTGCCGCCGTTACCCGCACAGGCAGTTGATATCTGGATCCAGACTTTTGCCCATCGTTTTAAAGAGTTATCGTTATTCGCGGAGCAACACCAAGAGAGCTTTTTAAACCCCTATGGCGCCACCAATCCTGCTGAATTTTTTGCCGTCACCACAGAGGCTTTTTTTACTGAGCCTCGTGCTTTCGAGAGTCATTATCCGGAACTTTTCCGGCTAATGTCCGGTTTTTATCGCCTCGATCCACGACAGTGGTACGAAACCGGTTCTTAAAAACGAAAACCAGTAACATGGTTCCCAACAATATTATCGCTAGCCACCAAAAATTATAAAATAAAATAGGGCTATGCGAACGCCTTGGCTGAAAGGTAATTTCAAGATTTTTTCTAACAAACTGGGGTAGTTGAGCGGTGATATTCCCCTTATAGTCAATCATTGCAGTGATACCGTTGTTAGTACCACGTAAAATAGGCAAGGCAATTTCTACTGCTCTCATTCTTGCCATTTGCAGATGTTGATGTGGTCCCCAGGAATCACCAAACCAGGCGTCATTACTGATGGTTAAAAGCACATTGGCATCGCGCGATTGATCATAAACCAGATTGGGATAGACAATTTCATAACAGATGGCCACACCCATCGATAGATGATCAAATTTCAGTGTTTTTTGCTCGGCAGGCCCCAGACTAAAACCTGACATGGGTAAATCAAAAAATTCAATCACACCTCGTAAGGTATCTTCAAACGGCACATATTCTCCAAAAGGTACCAGCCTTCTTTTATAATATTTTTGTGAGTCGGCAATATTGTCTTTATCCAACAACATGGTACCGGCATAGTATTTATTTTGCTTTACATCCCGAATAGGCACACCGGTGATAACTGTTTGTTTTTGGAGTGCCGAACGTTTGGCAATTAGCGTTAAAAAAGGTCTGATACGATCTTCAAATACAGGTAATGCAGATTCAGGCCAGATGATAATTTCACCTTTGGACTGTAAAGTTAATTGATTCAAAATATTTAAAGTTTTGTTTAAATGATCAGCTTCCCATTTTAAATCCTGTGGAATATTGGGTTGAACCAGTGTTGCCGTTCTGGGTGCTCCATCGACTGTTGACCATGAAACCTGTTCTAAACCCCAACCCGTCAGCCATAGCGTCAGAATAATGAGTACGGGGACTTTAATCTGCTTCTTCAGGGAAATATCCAATAATAATGTGGCTTGCCATAAAACCATCAAAGTTAAACCGTGGATACCGATAAGAGGTGCCCAGCCCACTAAAGTGGTATCAATCGTACTATATCCGGCATATAACCATGGAAAACCACTAAATACCCAACCACGGAGACCATCAATGAGTAACCATAGAAAGAGAAACAGTAATACTTTCTTCGGTCGTGAAACGATCTTGAGATACTTGTTAAACAGAAAGCCCAGTAATGCTGGATAGAGGGACAAATAAGCGGTAAACAAAAAAGTGATGAATAATGCAAGTACAACCGGGGCGTTTCCAAATTCATGGATACTGACATAAACCCAACTGGTGCCGACACCAAACTGGCCCAAACCAAAAAAGAACCCGTTCCAGGTGAGACTGGCTTTGGAATATTTTAAAACCCCAAAAAAAGCACTCAATGAAACAATCATGGCGGGCCAAAAACTCACAGGAGCAAGACCCAGGGGATATATCATGCCGACTACAAAAGAAAAAAGATAAGATTTATAACCCGTTAGCGTTAGAAAAAAATTCGCTATTACCGTTGTTCCTGAGTCATTTTTCATCTGTCTTTATCACTTTTAATTGCCGAATTCGTCTGTTGTCTGCATGGAGTACGGTAAAGAGGAAGGGTTTAATTTCAACGCTCTCCCCAGGTTGTGGTAAATGACCAAAAGCCTGGGTTACCAGGCCACCAACGGTATCTACTTCATCATCCTTAAAATCTGTTGCTAATTATTCATTGATATCCTCAATGTCTGTCAAAGTTTTATTATTTAATTTATTTTTATTATTTTGATTGATATTATTTTCTT
>CAZKUH010000112.1:0-6908 GCA_964555895.1 uncultured Enterobacterales bacterium | reverse complement strand
ATTCATTTAAATAAGACATGTTATTCTCCAACCACTTGATTTTGTGAAGATTGGTTTGCTGATGAAGAGGGCGATGGTTTGGCTTTTGCTGCATCCATCCACTGAATATTAATATCCTGGCTGTAGCTTTCAGTGTTCTGATTAGGACCACCCTGACTACAACCTGCATCGGTGGCGGCAAATTTGACCGCCTCTTCTTCCCATACTTTATCCATGGCCTCGGCTGTGTGATCTGCCGCTTCAGCTGCCACCTTCTCTTTGAGTGAATTTCGATCCTCAACCACATCGACCAGACTCAATAAAACGCTAAACAACTGACTAAATTCTGAACCTCTTTGCTGAAGACGTTCCTCAAGAATTGCCAGAATATGATTAACTTCATTGAGCCATTCGATGGCCTGATTTTTATCGCTGTGAGCTAAAAATTCTAAAAACAATGGTAAAAAATCAGGCAATTCTTTGGCAGAGAGTTCGAAACCATGCTGCTCGTACCGTTCGAGTAAATCGACCATTGCCTGACCGCGATCCCGCGATTGTCCATGTACGTGTTCAAACAATAAAAGTGAAGTCGAACTACCTCGGCCAAAAATGCTCAGGTAATCTTCCTGAGCATCTAATAAATCTTTATCTGATAAGGCATCAATAAAAGACTTGAGGCGTTGCTTCATGGCGGTATCAAGGTTGCAGTCAGTTTCAATCACCTCCTTCATCACCACAAAACTATCAAAAGTACTTTGTTCAGGATAGGCGAGCAACAGAGAAACAACTTTTAAGATTTCCATATCTGCCTACTCCTCCAGTTTGAAAGGAATTTCACCTTTGCGTTTAATTTCACGACCGGCAATATCTTTTTTACCGAACAAATTAACGCCTGAATTTTTATTCGCTGGGCCACCATCAAAACTAAAGCCACAACCGCCCCTCTCTGCAAAAGCATCTCCACCATATTCTCGATGTCCAGATGGAATGACAAAACGATCGTCATAATCAGCAATCGCCATATAGCGATACATTTCTTCAACTTCGGCCACAGTCAAACCAGCTTCTTCAAGTACTACCAGATTTTCAACTTTTTCCACATTCTGACTCCGTTTAAATGCTCTCATAGCTAACATGCGCTTCAAGGCACTTCTTACTGGAGCTTCATCTCCGGCCGTAAGTAAATTCGCCAGATACTTCACCGGAATACGCAACTGGTCCACATCAGGCATACCATGATTGGAGCTGATGGCTCCGGCGGCGGCTGCATTTTGAATGGGACTCAATGGTGGCACATACCACACCATGGGTAACGTGCGATATTCAGGATGCAAGGGCAGCGCGACTTTCCAATCCATCGCCATTTTATAAACAGGCGATCGCTGTGCGGCTTTAATCCAAGCTTCTGGTATCCCTTCAGCCCTGGCAGCCTTGATTACTTCAGGATCATTAGGATCCTTGAAAACATCCATTTGCGCCTGATACAAATCTTTTTCGTTTGGCGTTGATGCTGCTTCTTGAATACGGTCTGCATCATAAAGCATCACGCCTAAATAACGAATACGACCAACACAAGTCTCTGAACAGACTGTTGGCATTCCTGATTCAATTCGGGGATAACAGAAAATACATTTTTCTGATTTCCCCGTTTTCCAGTTGTAATAAATCTTTTTATAAGGACAACCACTGATGCACATTCTCCAGCCACGACATTTCTCCTGATCGATCAAGACAATACCGTCTTCTTCTCGCTTGTAGATTGCTCCAGATGGGCAAGAAGCGACACAAGCTGGATTCAGGCAATGTTCACAAAGCCTGGGCAAATACATCATGAAAGTATTTTCGAATTCTCCATACATTTGTTTTTCGATATCATTGAAATTGGAATCCACACTACGTTTAGAGAATTCTCCGCCGAGAATTTCTTCCCAGTTTGGTCCCCACTCAATTTTCTCCATGCGCAATCCGGTGATCAGTGATCGTGGTTTTGCTGTGGGTTGATGTTTACTTTCTTTAGCCGTGTGCAGGTGTTGATAATCATAATCCCAGGGTTCATAGTAATCATCAATTTCAGGTAAGTTAGGGTTGGCGAATATATTGGCTAGAATACGAAATTTACCGCCTATTTTAGGTTTCATTTCACCATTTTTTAAACGCTGCCAGCCACCTTTCCATTTCTCCTGATTTTCCCATTCTTTGGGATAGCCAATACCCGGTTTAGTTTCAACATTATTAAACCAGGCATATTCAACGCCTTCTCTGGATGTCCAGACATTTTTACAAGTTACAGAGCAAGTGTGGCAACCGATACACTTATCCAGATTCAACACCATACCTATTTGAGCACGTAATTTCATTGTTTAACCCTCCAACTCAGTGGCATAGGTATCTGGTTCTTCCAACCAGTCTACTTCGCTCATTTTTCTGATGACGACAAATTCATCGCGATTTGATCCCACCGTGCCATAATAATTGAAACCATAACTATATTGAGCATAACCACCAATCATATGCGTCGGTTTCATCACAATGCGTGTGACCGAATTATGAATGCCACCGCGCGTACCGGTTATTTGTGACCCTGGCATATTGATTATTTTTTCCTGCGCGTGATACATCATGACCATCCCTTCATTTACCCGTTGACTGACAACAGCGCGCGCCACAACCGCACCATTCACATTAAATATTTCGATCCAGTCATTATCTTCAATACCCACTTTTTGTGCATCTTTTTCACTCATCCAGACACAAGGTCCACCACGAGATAATGTCAACATGATTAAATTATCAGTGTAAGTGCTGTGTATGCCCCATTTCTGGTGGGGAGTGATCCAGTTAAGAACGATCTCTTCATTACCATTGGGTTTGGTACCCTGAATGTCAGCCACTGCACGCATATCAAGCGGTGGACGATAAGTATTAAAACCTTCTCCAAAAGCCAGCATCCATTTATGATCCTGATAGAATTGCTGACGACCGGTCAATGTTCGCCAGGGAATAGTTTCATGTACGTTGGTATAACCTGCATTGTAACTGACATGCTCATCTTCCAGCCCACTCCAGGTAGGGGATGAAATAATTTTGCGCGGCTGTGCCTGTACATCCCGGAAACGGATCTTTTCGTCCTGTTTAGGTTTGGCCAGATGGGTATGATCGAGCCCGGTCAGCTTACTTAAAGCAGCCCAAGCCTTAACCGCGACCTGGCCATTGGTTTCCGGTGCTAGCGACAGGATCATTTCAGCAGCATCAATATCTTCTTCAATTCGAGGTTGACCTTTTGAGACGCCTTCTTCTAATACGGTATGATTCAACCCGCGCAGTAACTCGACTTCGTCCTTGGTATCCCAACCAATACCCTTGCCCCCGTTACCCATTTTTTCAAGTAAAGGGCCAATAGAAGTGAACTTTTTATAAGTATTGGGGTAGTCTCTTTCCACCACCACCAGATTAGGCATCGTCTTACCTGGAACAAGTTCGCAATCTCCCCTCTTCCAATCCAGCACGTCAAATGGCTGGGCCAGTTCACCTGGGCTGTCGTGTTGCATGGGAATAGTCACCAAATCTTTTTCAACCCCTAAAACACCTTCAGCTATTTCGGAAAAAGATTTGGCAATATCTTTATAAATATCCCAGTCACTTCTCGCCTCCCAGGCTGGGTCAACAGCCTTGGAAAGTGGATGAATAAATGGATGCATATCTGAAGTATTCAGATCATTTTTTTCATACCAAGTTGCGGTGGGCAGTACGATGTCTGAATACAAACAAGTGGTCGACATACGGAAATCAATCGTCACTAGTAAATCCAGCTTGCCTTCTGGCGCCTCTTCATGCCAAACCACCTCTTCTGGTTTGGCGCCATCCTCATCACCCAGGTCTTTACCCATCACACCATTGGTTGTACCGAGTAGATGTTTCATGAAGTATTCATGCCCTTTGCCACTGGAACCCAAAAGGTTTGAACGCCAGACAAACATATTACGAGGGAAATTATCTGGATGATCCGGATCTTCACATGCAAACTGCAACCCCCCCGATTTTAATTGCTCGATAACAAATTCTTTGGGATCCTTACCGGCAGCTTCGGCCTGTTTACAAATATCTAATGGATTGCTCTTGAACTGGGGCGCGGAAGGTAGCCACCCCATACGCTCGGCTCGTACGTTATAATCAATGGTCGAAGACTGCCAATCCGCTTTGTTTTCCAGTGGTGATAGAATTTCGTCCATGCCGATTTTTTCATAACGCCATTGATCGGTATGACTATAAAAGAATGAGGTTGAATTCATGTGACGTGGTGGACGATTCCAATCCAGCGCAAAAGCCAGTGGCGTCCATCCAGTTTGTGGTCGCAGTTTTTCCTGACCAACATAATGCGCCCACCCTCCCCCGCTCTGTCCGATACAACCACACATGATTAACATGTTGATGAGACCCCGATAATTCATATCCATGTGATACCAATGGTTCATTGCAGCGCCAACAATTACCATGGATTTGCCCCTGGTTTTGTTAGCATTATCCGCAAATTCCCGTGCTACCTGAATAATTTTATCTCTTGAGACTCCGGTAATTTTCTCTTGCCAGGCAGGCGTGTAGGGTAAGTCATCGTCATAACTTTTAGCGACAAAATCACCGCCAAGCCCTCGATCAAGCCCATAGTTTCCACAAAGCAAATCAAATACCGTAGCAACATAGGCCTCAGCACCATCTGCCAAGATAAGCTTTTTTACGGGTATTTTATGGATGAGGATATCTTTTTGCTCATTATGATTGAAATGTACATGTTCTATGCCACCAAAGTAGGGGTAGGCGACATCCAACACTTCATCATGATTCTCCAGTAAAGTCAGCTGTTGTTTAATTTCAGCACCAGTGGAATCCTGTTCTTGAATATTCCATTTGCCACTTTCACCCCAGCGAAAACCGATAGAGCCTTTTGGCGCCACTAAATTACCACTGGTTTCATCAATAGCGATGGTTTTCCATTCGGGATTATTGTCTTCATTGAGTCCGTCTTTCAGATCGGAAGCTCTTAAAAAATGCCCTGATTTATAACTACCATCTTGACGTTTTTCCAGCTTGACCAAATATGGCATATCAGTATATTGTCGACAATAACTGGTAAAATAAGCACTGGGGTTATCCAGATGGAATTCACGTAAAATAACGTGCCCAAAAGCCATGCCCACGGCCGCATCAGTTCCCTGTTTCGGGTTTAACCAAAGATCGGTGAGTTTGGCAACTTCCGAATAATCGGGAGTAATAGCGACAGTTTTAGCACCTTTATAACGCACTTCGGTAAAAAAGTGAGCATCGGGTGTACGCGTCTGAGGAACGTTTGATCCCCAGGCGATAATATAATTTGAGTTATACCAATCTGCTGATTCCGGTACATCAGTTTGCTCACCCCAAACCTGTGGAGAGCTGGGTGGTAAATCGCAATACCAATCATAAAAGCTCATGCAAACGCCACCAATCAATGATAAGTATCGAGAACCTGCTGCATAAGAAACCATCGACATCGCCGGGATGGGAGAAAAACCAATAATGCGATCCGGACCATGTTTTTTTGCAGTATACACATTGGCCGCAGCGATAATCTCATTCACTTCTTCCCATGTTGAACGGACAAAGCCACCTCGACCTCTGATTTCTTTATAGGATTTTGATTTATCTTCATCTTCAACTATGGATGCCCAGGCATCAACGGGAGACATGGTAAGTCTGGCGTCACGCCATAAACGCAGCAAGCGTTTACGCACTTTGGGATACTTTAAACGATTGGCACTATAAAGATACCAGGAATAACTTGCACCACGAGCACAACCTCGTGGTTCGTGGTTGGGTAAATCCGGGCGCGTTCTCGGATAATCAGTCTGTTGTGTTTCCCAGGTTACCAGTCCCCCTTTCACATAAATTTTCCAACTACAGGAACCGGTACAATTCACTCCATGAGTCGAACGTACAATCTTGTCATGCTGCCAACGTTGGCGATAACTGTCTTCCCAGGCTCGGTTTTCATTGGTAGTAATACCGTGATTACCGGCAAAGGTACCCACCTTGTGTTTAAAAAATGATAAATGATCGAGTAAGCGACTCATGGTTTTCTCCCTTGATGATTAGATCAAGAATAGCGATTAACAAAATTTCTAAGACTTTACAGACATTATTTAATATTTAATATGATTCAAATCAAATTAACCCCAGCCCATTGAGAAAAAAGCAGGAGCACTTGCTCCTGCTACCTATTCCCACACCACCTGAAAATACAAGCTACAGCAGACTCAGGTGGATAGATTATAAAAATCAATTTATGGATTATGGAACTCTGCACCCTTTCGTAGATAGAACCACCAGTTTATGACGATACAAACACCGTAGAAGATGGCAAATCCATACAAAGCGTACTCTGGTGTTGTTGCTTTAATCTGTTCACCAAACACTTTAGGGATAATAAAAGCGCCATAGGCAGCAACAGCAGATGTCCAACCCAAAACCGGACCAGCTTGTTCTTTATCAAAGACCATTGCAATAGTACGAAAAGTCGAACCATTACCGATACCTGTAGCTGCAAATAATAACAAAAACAACAAGAAGAAAGGTAAAAAGAATTCTTCAGGTGTCGGCGAGTTATAAGCAGCTTTCATATAATAAGCTACTCCCAAGGCACTGGCAACCATTACCACAGAAACTATCTGCGTCACGAAAGCACCACCGACTTTATCCGCAATCCACCCACCAACAGGTCGAATCAAAGCACCTATAAATGGACCCATCCAGGCATACATCAGCGCGCTTGGACCATTGGTATTGACCACATTATGCAACAACACTCCATCAGCTCCCACAACATGGGTATAACCTAAGATGTCTTTTATTGTGAGCGGTTAGGTGGCTGATAATATGTGGAATGAACCAAATGTCTT
>CAZKUH010000111.1:0-6915 GCA_964555895.1 uncultured Enterobacterales bacterium | reverse complement strand
AAGGGCTATTTAGTTAAGGGCTCAATAGATTTATTAAACCAGTCACTCAATAATTTCTTTTCATAATAAAAACTGGTATTACGAAATTTGTAATTACTGGATCTTAAAAAGTTCAAATCTGTTAATTTGGCATTTCCTTGCTGCACAATTTGCGATCCTTTGGATAATTTATAAGTTAGTTTAATCCGGGGGATGTCCACATCTCTTACCACACGCTGCAAATTGCTATTGTGAAGTTGAATATAACCCGCTAAATCTATATCTTTGACCAGAATTGATAGCTTGTAATCTTCGGGTAACTTTTTAGCCGAAAGGTTTTGAATATACTTGGACAAATCAGCAAGAACACGTTTCTGAAAACGCATCCTAGTTGTGGAGCTATTGGGCTGAATGTCAGAAAATTTTTCTGGATGATCCCATTTTATCGTCGCTTGACCAGCAAATAAAGCTGGACTCAGCAAGCCCAACAAGAAAAAAGGGTAGATTGCATATCGTTTTTTCATGAGTTTTATCCTCAAAGTAAAGAAAATTGATGTTTAAGTCATAAAAGCATCAATTAAAAGCATGAGTCAACTCATATTGACCTTCTACCCCAGAGAAAATTCCCTAAATGGTATTAATGGCTAGTTATTTCTTGCTTTCAATGGGACGTTTGTTTGCATACCAGGCATTCATGTCACCATTTAAATGATAGAGCTGACTAAATCCTTGTTTTTTTAGAATTTTTAAAGCAATGCCTGCACGATGACCGCTGCGGCAATAGACGGCGATAGAATCAGTCTTGCCATTATTTAATTTAATCAGTTCATCTAACCTTTTGCCGATAGTATCATGTGGAATGTTGACAGCGCCAGGTACGTGCCCTGCTGCATATTCCTCTGGGGTACGTACATCAAGAATGACCTTAATCTGGTTCTCCGGGTTGAGTAACTGCTGCTGCGAGATCGCTTTAAATTCGGCATCTGCATTCGCTTGTGGCTTATTATCAGCCGAGTAGGCTGTTGTGGCAAACAGGAATAAAAATGTTGCTAAAAAACTAAATTTTTTCATGTGAAAGCTCCAAGAGGGGTGATCAAATTGCTAATCTTAGGGTCTGTTCTAATGTTTAAGGGTGAACACCCAAAATAGCAGAAAAACAGCATAAACGAAATAGAAATCGTTGAAAAGATAGATTGCCGAAACAAAACAGCTTCTATATCATCATTAATCTAAACTGGTCAAATTAATGTGTATCCATGATTATCAAAAATAATGTAGTTGTGACGTTTCATTACCGTTTAACTAAAGATGGTGGTGAGTTAATTGAAGATTCTTTCGAAGGCGAGCCGCTGGTTTATATACATGGAAAAGGGAATTTAATTGTGGGTATGGAACATGCATTGGAAGGAAAAAAAGCGGGTGATGAATTTTCTGTAAAAATTTCTGCGGAAGAAGGATATGGGGAAAGGCACACCGGTCTGGTTCAAACCGTTCCTCGTTCTGCTTTTGCGGAAATTAAGGGCATTGAACAAGGTATGCGATTTAGAGCGGCAACTGAGCAAGGTGAAGTTCCGGTGGTTGTTATTTCAGTAACCGATGATGAAGTTATTGTTGATGGGAATCATCCATTGGCTGGTTCAACCCTGGATTTTAAGGTGTTGGTTCAGGATGTCCGTGAGGCAAACGCAGAAGAGATTGAACATGGGCACGTTCATGGCCCTAGCGGACACCAACATTAAATTGATTTAATTCAAAGAAAACAAACGAGAGCAAGTAACAGTTCAAAGAAAATCTATTATGGACCTATAAAATGAAGAAATCACAACTTATTCTAGTATTTTTAATTTTTGCCCAAGTCCCGGATATAATGGCTAGCAAAAAGGGTTTGACCATACACGATATGTTGGCCATGAAACGGGTTGGAAAAACTGAAATATCACATGATGGCAAACTCATACTTTTTAGCGTGAAGAGCATCCAGGAAAAGAACAATAAATCTGCAAGTGATTTATGGTTAGTTGAACTTTCATCCGGGAATAGTCGGCAATTAACCTTCACGCCGAGAGCGGAGGATTCCTATCAATGGAGCCCGGACGATAAATCTGTAATTTTTAGTCGAGATAATAAAATCTGGCAGCAGCCGATAGATGGAAAAAAAGCTAAAAAGATAAAAACACTGCCTTTTGAAGTTGAAACTTTTAAAATAGCAGCAGATGGTGAAACCTTCGCTTTTACCGCTAGGGTTCCACCTGCTTGTGAAAATATAACTTGTCAGCAGGACAAACTTAAACAAACGTCACATTCTGCGGCGAAAATATATACGCAATTATTTGTACGCCATTGGGATACTTGGAGGGATGGTCTGAGAAGTCATTTATTTGTTACCTCGTTTAAAGATAGCGCAGAAATTGTGGATGTAACAATGTCATGGGATGCTGATGTGCCATCAACGCCTTTCGGCGGCTCAGAAGAATATAATTTTTCGGCAGATTCTAAAAAGATTTATTTCTCTAGCCGAAAAGTAGGTAACAAGGAGGCGTGGTCAACAAATTTCGATATTTTCCGCTTTGATCTGCGCAATAAAAATAAGCCCGAAAACCTTACTAGTGAAAATCTGGCTTGGGATTCTTTGCCGGTGGAAAGTCATGATGGAAAAAGTCTGGCCTATGTTGCGATGTCCGTCGCGGGATATGAGTCGGACAAATTTGAGTTGAAAATAAAAAATCTGGATTCTGGCGAAACCAATAACTTGACCAAAAATTGGAACAGATCAATCTCCGAATTTATTTTTACAGATGATGACAGTGCGATAATTGTTTCAGTACAGGATGTCGGGAACAAAAATTTATACAGAATTGATTTGCTCACTGGCACAATAAAAAAATTAACAACCTTGGGGAAAAATTATGGCATATCCACCAAGGGCAAAAAATTAATATATTTACACAGTGATTTTAAGACACCGACTGAAATTTATCGTATACCGATTACTGGAGCAAAACCAAGGCAATTAACTTTTTTTAATAAGCCATTACTCGCTAAAATTCAAATGGGCGATTACCAACAATTTTCATTCAAAGGTTGGAATGGAGAGAAAGTATTTGGCTATATGATTAAACCGATCAATTTTAATAGCAAGCAAAAATACCCGCTGGTTTTTTTAATTCATGGTGGTCCACAAGGAAGCTTTTATAATCAGTTTCACTACCGATGGAATCCTCAGGTTTATGCTGCAGCAGGATATGTGTCGGTCATGATTGATTTTCATGGCTCTACAGGATATGGCCAAGAATTTACTGATTCAATACAAAATGATTGGGGTGGCAAACCACTGGAAGATCTACAAAAAGGCTTAAAAGCGGTCTCGAAAAGATATGCTTTTGTTGATACCAAAAATAGTTGTGCATTGGGTGCTTCCTATGGCGGATATATGATTAACTGGATTGCCGGCCAATGGAATGAGCAGTTCAAATGTCTAGTGAATCACGATGGTGTTTTTGATAATCGCATGATGTATTTTGCCACAGAAGAATTGTGGTTTCCGGAGCATGATAATAAAGGCCCATATTATGACAAGGTTGCCAATTACGAAAAATTTAACCCAGTCAACTATGTGAAATACTGGAAGACACCGATGCTGGTTATTCAAGGGGGGCGCGATTATCGCATCCCTGAGTCACAATCATTAGGTGCTTTTACAGCACTTCAACGGCAAAATATACCCAGTAAATTTATATATTTTCCTGATGAGAATCATTGGGTGCTAAAACCGGCAAATGCTGTTTTATGGCATAAAGAAGTATTGTCATGGTTAAAAAAGTACTTAAAATAACCCTAACTTGAGATAAGAAAATCGCCAACGCCAATATTTTTTTGGTTCTCATCGCTGATTTCAAAATTGAAAGTGATCTATGGGAAATGCCCAGGGCCACGTCTTGTAATTGGTGGTGTAGCTTGTTAATCTCTAGCCATGGCAAGACCGACACGTATAGAATATCCTGGCGCCTGCTATTTTGTTTCCGCAGCAGGACAGGATGATCTTGAAATTTTTTATAGCGAAGACAACAAACAGCAATTTTTATTGAGATTGAATGAAATTTGCAGTCGTTTTCATTGGTGTTGCTACGCTTTTTGTATTCTGCATAATAGCTATTCATTGATCCTGAAAACGCCAGTAGCCAATTTGGCGAAAGGTATGAGAGAACTCAATGGGGTGTTTACACAGCAATATAATCAGCGAAATCAAAGAGTGGGTTCAGTACTGAAGGGGCGTTATAAAGCGATACTGATTGAGCCCGACAATGATGAGTTATGGCGGCAGTTAAATGGATATATTTCTACCCTCGCATTACAGTGGGGATTTTCCAAAAGTGCTGCCGCATGGAAATGGAGCCATGTTCAAGCTTTGTTAGGTAAAGCTTGGGCGCCCAAATGGTTGAGATGGCGTGAAATGCTTGAACTTTATAGCCAGGATACCGGGGAGGCCAGGCGAATTTTAATAGATAAATTGTCGTCTGCAAATAAATTTCGTTTACCAAAAATATCACAACAACAATTTCTTGGTAACGCTGGGTTTATGCTTGAGATGAAAGAACTTTTGCCGCCTATCGAAAGCCGTTCTGCGCAAGGAAAAACATTCGAATTAAAAAAGTATTGGTCTGAATTACAGCAACAAAATATGTGTAGAAATAAAGCAATAATGCAAATTTATGCTTCTGAAAAATATAGCCTAAAGGAAATAGGACAATTCCTGGGATTACATTATTCTAGTATCAGTAGAATTTTAAAAAATGCCAGCAGAACTCCCTGATGCATTCTTTGCTTCCAATCTCCTGCTATTCCTGCTCAAACCCTCCTCTATAGCCGCAAAACTAACCACGGGTATATACCCTTAAACCAAAGCTGAGAATAAGATGAGTATCGAGTATCGCTCAATTGTTATTGGAGACTTGAGAGTCCCATTTATTGGCAATATCTGCATAGGATGATTGTAGTTCTTGTTTTCTTTTGTTTTCATCTTCATTTTGCTGTTGCTGTTCTTTGAGCTGAAATAGTTTTTGTTCTTCAATATGTTGCTTTCGTTTTATTTCAAGACGCTTGGTTTCTTGCAAAACTTTGTCTTTGAGTAATTGTGCTTTTTCCTTTTGCAGTTCTAAAGCTTGTTTCTGTGTGGTTATTTTTTCAAGTTCCAGGCGTTTTTGAGTGACCAGAAGTTGTTTTTTCTCAAGTGATTGGGCTTCTGAAGCTAATTGTTTTAGAGAATCAATTTTTTCTAATAATTGCTCATACATCGTCGTCACCTTTATTTGGAGCTGTTGCAGTCCCCAACGGTTGTGGAAGTCTCCAGCTTCGCTAATATAATGGAGTTCATTCAAAACACCACGGAAAATACCAGGAATGAGTATATCTCCAGCATCAAGCCGCTTATCAAGTGCTTTGATCTTTATGTGAGCCTGCTGAAACCATTCAGCATGGGCAATATCGTCATCTCTAAATTGAAATGAAGTAAAAAATTGGTAGACTTCATCAAGTAGAAAGTCTTTGGCCTCAATACGCCAATAAATTTTATTAAGTGCTTGTTCTACTTGACTATATTGTTTTCTATTTTTTAACCACCAGCCTAAACCATCCGCAGGGTTAGTTTTAATTTCTTTAGATAGATAGGCGATGCTCTGTTTTTTCTCAGCAAGGTAACCGGAAAAGTTTTCAGTTAAATCACGCCAGACTTTAGAGGACATAAAAAATAACCTGTAGATCCTATGGTTGAAGACCCTGTTGCTGTGGGTATCATAAAGAAAAACCAGCTTGGGTTCAGGGTATTGACAAAACAATCAAAAATGAACGTGCGTAACACACGCTAAAAATGATAATGTTAATAATTATAGAAGAAAGATGCAAATATACCAAAATTGAAGGATAAAAACTTTTAAAGCAGGGCAATTAAATGACGAATATGTCAAAGCAGGAAATTATTGAGAAACTTTCAGAAACATTTATCAACAGAGTTCCGTTTAACCAATTGCTAGGATTGAAACTGAAGTCTATCTCTAGTGAAAGGTGTGAATTGAGGCTCAATATGAAACCAGAGCTTATCGGAAACTTTTATCAAGGCATACTCCATGGTGGTGTTATTGCAACGACACTGGATTCTGTCGGGGGGACAATGGCAGCCATTGGCTTACTAGAAAAAGAAACAAATTCCGATTTTGATTATATCATGAAGAAATTAACAAAATTGGGTACTATTGATATGCGAGTTGATTATCTCCAGCCGGGGAGAGGTGAACGATTCTGTGCATCAGCTCGTCTATTACGTGTAGGAAACAAAGTGGCGGTGACGCGTTCAGAATTTCACAATGAGCAAGGTGAAATTCTGGCTTTGGGTACGGCAACTTATCTGGTTGGATAATCGCATTGAGATATAATGCAGGAAAATAGCTATGTTTTTAATTCCTATTATGGATATAAAAAACGGGAAGTGTGTTCACACTAGCGGTCACGGAGAGCAGAAATGTATTGTAGAATCTTCTGCTGTGGAAGTTGCCAGGCAATGGATTGAAGCCGGTATAAAACGCATACATATTATTGATATTGATGCCATGTTCAGTAAAATGCCGGAAAATGTGAATACCGTAAGAGCGGTAAAAAATACCTTTCCAGAGACTATTATCCAGATCGGCGGAGGAATATATCAAGAGGATGATATTTTCATTTGGTTGGATGCAGGGGTCGATTATATTGCTATTAGTGAAAACCGGATAAAACAGCCTGACTTGTTGGAAGTATATTGTATTGAATTTCCCGGAAAAATTATGTTAAGCATCGATTTAAAGCAAGGCAAACAAAGCAATCCCTATTTGATAAATCGTTATGGTGAAAATTCGGGACACCCTCTGCGCCACAGCCACCGACCTAGGCCCCACCGGACGGGACGAC
>CAZKUH010000110.1:0-6954 GCA_964555895.1 uncultured Enterobacterales bacterium | reverse complement strand
AGGCAGTGAACGATTCCAGTCAACGGCATCGTAGCCATAGACACTATTGGCAATACCGACCACACTATCTACATCAGCCTGGGTGACACCATTGGCAATGTTTGCCGCAGTTGAACCGACAGGACCCCGGGTGACTTGACTCGGCGCTGTAAAGGATTCATAGGATCCAAAGAAAAATAATTTATCTTTAATAATGGGGCCACTGAAAGTCGCACCTTGGGTTTTTTCATCAAAGCTCAAGGGGATTTCAACAGCACGATTACTGGGTTTCTTAGGTGTGCCCGCCCAGGCATCTTTAGCACGTTCATAATAAACACTACCGTGAAAATCGTTGCCGCCCGATTTAGTCACCACACTGATTTGTCCACCGGAAAAACCACTGTATTTAACACTGAATGGTGAGGTAACCACACTCAACTGTTCCACGGCAGCCAATGATATGGGAGAACGTTCTGTGGGATATCCATTACCTTGAAGGCCAAAATCATCATCCAGCCTGATGCCGTCGACAGTCAAACTGTTATACTTGGGATTGGTACCAGCGATGGTTAATTCTGTTGCACCGGTATTCAGTACGACGGCTAAAGGATTTTGCTTTACAATATCCTTTAAGTCGTTATTAAACGCTGGCGTCCTTTCAATGTCAACGGCACTAAAAGTACTGCTTGAACCTGAAATGAAATTCCTACCTTCAAGAGATTGACCGGTCACTGTAACAACCTGCCCCTTCGAAGACTCTAAAGCTTCAGAAAGACTGAGGGTTTCACCCAAAGTGATATAAACACCCGTTATTTTTTTAGCCTTGAATTCGGGTGAGTCAATGAGGATTGTGTAGGGTCCACCAGGACGTAAGCCTCTGGCAGAAAAAACACCATCACTATTAACTTTGAGTGTTTTCTTTGTTCCTGAAGGCTCATGAATGATCACAATGGTAGCATCTGCAATTGCAGATCCCTCGATACTTGTGAGTGTTCCCCGGATAGATGATGAAATATCTTCTGCGATTGCTGCTGTGGAGAGCCCCATAGCTAGAATCACCGCCGAAGACAGTGTCGATAAGCGTGATAGTTTCATTTATTGTTTTCCTGTTATTAGATAATAGATTTAAAATACCACAAACCCAGACAATCAAAATCTGAGTTTCCCCCAAAGTACATGCGTTCCAAAATACAAGCGCACAACATTAAATCAGAAATAAGTTACACCAATATGACATCCTTTGAACTATCAAAAATCCTGAGGAGAAATGCAAATTTCAGGTGTCTCTGATTAATTACGAACAACATTATAAGGTCTTTCAAATGCAATTTCACCCCGAATTACAGGTTAATTTCATCGGGCCAAAATCTGGCGATGACTTTCCCTTTACTATCAAAGCTATGGCAACTATCTTTAAGGTTATTTGATAAATGAAAGGTCGCTAAGCCTTGGTGATTTTGCATTTTCAGGTAGGGGAAAATCGTTTGTACCGCAGTCGTAGCCATCACTGAAAGGAGCTCGGTGAGGTGGGTACAACCTTGAATGCCAGCAAAAAGGTTTTTTACCATGAGATTCCAGCCAGGGGCTATTTGCCGTCCCTTTAAAGCTGCATACCAGTCATTCACTTCAGCACACATAGTGAACGGTGAATGCAAAGTTTCTGTCTGGGCGTCATGTACCACCAACTTATCATCCAAGGTGAGTCTGAAAAACATCTCATGGATAGCTTCACCCGGCGATAAATCCCCGCGCTCCAGAGACGCAAAAGGGTGGGTCTTGGTGTCCGTTAAGTGGGCTTCGATATCCCAAAGCCCGTCCTCCCTCAAATAGCCATTGCAGGTGATGTTACGGGTGTGGATCTGTTTTCTTGTTGTCGCTTTAGATAATGTCATAATATCTCTTTAGTGTAATAAGTTAGGCAATATGGTTTCATGGAGTGGCAATGGCTAATTTAGCTATCAGCTTGTCATCGATAAGAATGATGCCACGTTCGCGTTGTTTTGCTGTAATCAGTTGTTTATCCGCTTCATGCAAGATGCTGTTGAGAGATGCTTCAGTTTCCGGCCTGATGACCACAGCACCTAACGTTGCCTGTACCTGATATGCCGTGCTGCCAAAGTTTAGTTTGATTTCCGCAATACTCTGCTGGATCCTTTGGAGTAACTTTGTGCCATCTTCCAGCGACATCACTTCCATTGCAATACAGAATTCATCCCCACCATATCGCCCGACCAAATCAAAACTCCTAGTGCAACGAGTTAACACCCGAGCGACCTGTGAAAGCACATTATCTCCCGCCAAATGACCAAATTGATCATTGATGAACTTGAATTTATCCAGATCCAGCATGGCAATAAAAATGAGGTTGCCATCTCGTTTAATCCGTTGCATCTCTTCTTCAAGTCGATCAATAAAAGACTGTCTTCTAAGCAGCGTCGTTAATTCATCAAAAGTAGCGCCCTGGTAATGTTGCCAGTGTTTATGTGCCAACACCACAGAAATTACAAACGACAAGTATAATAAACTTAGCGGCGTCACCATGGAAGCAATACTAAAAGAAAATCCATCTACAATTTTAAAATTCCCCAGAATATCATAAATGGAAAAAAACAAATGTATAGCGATTCCAGAACTAATCCATTTTACATAGGGTAATTTATCCCGGTAGGCTTTCCATAGCATTAATGAGGTAACGCTAATGATAACCAATAAAAAAAGTAAATTGATATCCAGCCAATAATAAAGAGAAGCAAAAGACTGGAAGGGTATAAATAAAATATTAATGGCTGAAACTAAATAAAAAATCTTCACAACCAAAGGCAACTTCATGCGAAAAAATTGAAAATAAAATTGTGTGAAAAATATGATTATCAGATAAAGAAGAATAAAGTTTATACGGAAAATAATATTCAGATTAAACCCCAAAAAAACAGGCCATAAACTATAGGTAAAAAGATATCCCGTGTAAAAAAATGCGGTTAAACCAAAATATAACAGGTCTTTGCCTCGAGGGATAAAAGTATAGAAAGCCAATTGGCTAAATCCTATGACCGCTAATACCACCATAATGATTAGAATGGGTAGTTGCTGTTCAACTTGCTGGTTCTGTAACAAAGCCCATTTGTCAATACGGATCTGCTTCTCCAATAAACCACCATCACGGCTATCGTTGTACACATCCACAGTAATCTCATTAAAAGCACCAAATTTTATCAACTGCGCAGGTAATTGATAATATCGACTATAGAGATTAGCTTTTTCAAAATTGGGTGGAAAACGGCCCATCGCTCCAATCAGGGTGTTGTTTAAATAAGTCTTGTCAGCATCTCTTATCTGACCTAAAAATAAACCAAGACTGGTTTCTTTTAATGATTCAGGAATAAATACTTTTATCTTGTATAAGGCACGGCCATCATGGATTTTATTTTGCTGTTCTTCCCAGGCTATTCCAGTTTTTATAGCACGGCAATCTTTAAAACTATTTAAAGTATTTTGCGTATTGTCTGCCGGCAAACAAAACTGCCAATCCGCATCAAGATGAATCGGCAAAGTACGGGTAGAATCATTTGCATTTTGTATGTTTGCAAAAGAATAATTCGCCAATAAAAAATAAAATATAACAAAGAAATAACCGGCTTTATTCTGCGCTAAAATAGTCACTTATCTTTCATCCTTCAATTAACCGGATTGGTAAAATCCCGAACGTTCTACTGTTTCCATTTAGTGTTTTTTATTGATAAATGCGCTGACTCGTTGCTTTACTTCATCAAGTTCTAGCAGTCTAGAAAACTCACTGATTTCTTCATCGATGACGCTGTCGAGAGTATACCGAGTGTTACCCATTTGATGTTTTTTTAATAATCTCCTGGTAGTCAACACGCCATCCTGCGGTAGCTTTGTCAACCTGCTTGCCACCGAATTAGTATGACCATTGACATCATCGACAATCGCATTGATTAAACCGACCGTTAAGGCTTCTGCAGCGGAATGAGGCTCACCAAGTAATAACCACTCTGCCGCTTTGTGATAACCTATTTGTTTGGGTAACAACAGACTGGAACCCGCTTCTGCACAAACGCCTAATTGTGTGAACGGCATAGAAAATATAGCCGTTGAATCAGCAAAAACAAGGTCGCAGTGAAGTAGCAAGGTCGTGCCTATTCCCACTGCCACCCCTGAGACTGCTGCCAATATTGGTTTATTAAAATCTCTTAAATTGATAAGAAAACGGTAGACAGCTGAATCTTTATTGATGATATTTGTATTATTCTGCTTGGGATCGTTATCTTCAAAGTGTAAAAAGTCGGCCAAATCATTCCCCGCAGTAAAACACCCCTGATTACTCTGAAAAATCACCACTTTGACATCCGCATCAAGCTTTGCAGATTCCAACGCTATATTTAAGCTGGAATACATTTGTTGAGTAATAGCATTCTTTTTTGATAATCTGTTAAATTGTAAAGTTAACACTGCATTTTCCAAAGAAATATTAACTTGTGCTGATTGGCTCTGGTACATTTGATTTTTTCGCCGCTGCCATAATGTGTCATAATATTACCCTGTAATACAAGTGCTGTCATTACTTGTAGTAAATAACCTGAATCCTGAACAAACCATGTTCTTACAACCTAATATGAATTTATAGTGGAAGCATAAAATGCATGAATTACGACAGAGAATCGAACAACTTGAAATAAAAGCGGCTTACCAGGAAGATACAGTCAACCAATTAAATGCTATCATTATTGAACAGCAGCAAACCATGGAGCGGCTGAAATTGATCATTGCTGCGTTACAATCTGCAATGAAAACACAGAGCCTTCAACTGCAGAGTCCGACTACCACAGAGCACGAACCACCCCCCCATTACTGAGGCTGAAATCCTGCATTTTGAATGATTATGGGTCTATACCCATAATGATTCAAGATGCAGGTTTCAGAGTCCAAGCAGGATGTCAGAGCAAGGCGCAACTTGAAGCTAATGGTCATTCCCTTAGCAAAAGTTACAACGCAGCGCTGGCTTCCTGCTTGAGCTCCCGCAGGGCAAGAGGAGAAGCGCACATCTTCTGCGTTATAAAAGTTCAAGTTAGAATGACTAACACTTCACTTTTATGCCTTGAATATGTATGCTTCTTCTCTTGCTGAAATCCTGCATTTTGAATGATTATGGGTATAAACCTACCCATGAACAGGCGAATAACTTACGTACAAAGACTTTACATCCCCTTTAGTTTTTTCTCAAAACAATATAAGTTCTATACCCCTGTCACTTCATTTACTTTAATTACCCTATAAATTTATAGCATGGAGGCTAAAATGATAAACCCTTTAAATAAAACACCCCCAACAACAATTTATAAAAGCTTGGCTTGTGTTGTTTTTTCGGCTCAAAAAAATAAGGGCGTCACATTTTTTGAATTATTGATCACATTATCTATTGTCGGCATTCTAGGTTTAAAAGCACTGCCTTCAATGAATGATTTCACTTCAAAAGAACGCCGAGTCACTTCAATAAACAAGATGATTGCAACAATTCGCTTCACCAGAACACTGGCATTAACAAAACAAAAAGTCGTTACTTTATGTCCCACAACCAATGAAAAAAACTGCCTCGGCGACTGGAATCAGCCCTTGATGATTTTTATTGATTTAAATAAAGACCGGTTGCGTCAAAATAACGAACCTCTTTTAAAAAAATTACCCGCCATTTCAATGCTGGATAGTCTGAAATGGAAAGCATTCCGTTATTCGAATGCCTTACAATTTTTGCCTTCCGGCATTACCAATCATCAAAATGGCACCTTTTTATATTGCCCCAACAAAAATAGAAGTGATTTATCCAGAGGTATCATAATGACAAAAATGGGTAGAACCCGACTTTCCAGGGATAGTAATAATGATGGATTTCAAGAAGGGGCTGGCGGTAGAGCTTTAACTTGCACTTAAGGGCGTTGCTATTAATTGCTGGAGCCCTTAAGCAGAATGCTTGGGAAATTGGCTTCCCTTATCCCAAGTAAAAATTATTGCTCCTGGTTTTTATGGACAGTTTGATTTGGAGCTTGGCCAGCAGGCGTTACCATTCCAACTCCTGGCACCGGTATTTGTCAGCGTCAAATTACCATCCCCGGATTGCGTGCCAGTAGCAGTGGCCGTCAGGGTATAAGTGGTGTTGGTTTTTACCAGAGATAAATTATAATACGCGGTTCCACCATCTACAGGTACTTGATTAGTGAACACACCACCGGCCCCAAGTGCCGCGCCTGTGTAGCGGAAATTATTTGCCGTCCTGAATCGCTCCAGAGATTGTGCAGCCTGGACTAAAGCAGCCATTGCTTCTGTTCTTTTGGTGCGAGTGATGTGCTTGGTATAAATAGGCACGGCAATGGATGCCAAAATACCGATGATAGCAACCACTATCATTAATTCCATTAAAGTAAAACCTTTCGATTTATTCATAAATTATTTCCTAATCTCAAACTCAAACAAATGTTAAGGGGCACAAAGTGCAACTTCCGTTAGCCATTGATCAACCACTGCTTTTGTTTCATCAAGTGCGTCAGGCGTGGCGTTGGCATCCATATCTAACCAGCCGGTGCCCTCCACTTGATAGCGATGACAACCGGGCATGGTGGCACCGACACCCAGGCTAAAGCCCGGACATTCTGTAGCCGGGCCTAAACAGCCTCGGTACCAGGTTCTGGTACGAGCTTTAAAGACACCCTGTAGATAGGCTGTTGCACAATTTGCACTGTTGTTGCCATTGGTATCAATACAACGTTCCAGGGCATCCGCGACTGAGGTGCTATTGAAATTAGCCGGATCAGCCGCACTTCTAGTCAAGGAAAGTATATGCAGATTGTTGGTTAAATCATTTCCGGCATTCCCTTCATTGGTATAACCATTCACACCACTCTGCGCACTATAAAACGCCGTCTCGGCTGTGATCGGAAGAGCTTCGGCTCCCCAAAAAGAAGA
>CAZKUH010000109.1:0-7024 GCA_964555895.1 uncultured Enterobacterales bacterium | reverse complement strand
CATGGCGGCTCTCTCAGTTGATAAAGTTTGGGAAAAATGTGGTCGCAGACTTCAGGATGAATTAAGCCCGCAAAACTTTAATACTTGGATTAAACCTCTGAAATTAAAAACTGCGGTTGGGCAAGCTATAATTTTAATTGCACCAAACGGTTTCATTGTTGATTGGGTGACAGATAAGTATCTTGAACGTATAAAACAGTTAGTTTCTGATTTCACAGAAAGCGATTTATTACAAACATCCATAGAAGTTGGATTTAACCACACCCAACAGGACATCAACACCTTTACCAAGACAACAAGTACGTCCCTGGCTGGCCATCATCGTCAAAACCGCAGAGAGAAGGACGTGGTGTTACACAAATCAAATTTAAACACGGATTTTGTTTTTGACAAATTTGTTGAAGGTAAAGCAAACCAAATGGCGAGAGCTGCAGCTTATCAGGTTTCAGAAAACCCGGGTGGAGCATACAATCCTTTTTGTTTATATGGTGGTGTGGGTTTGGGGAAAACCCATCTGATGCAAGCGGTAGGCAATGCCGTTCTGACAAAAACACCTTCGGCTAAAGTTGTTTATCTGCATTCAGAACGGTTCGTTGCAGATATGGTTAAGGCGATAAAAACCAATACAATAGAAACATTCAAGAATTATTACCGTTCTTTAGATGTTTTGTTGATTGATGACATTCAGTTTTTTGCTAAAAAAACCGTATCCCAAGAAGAGTTTTTTCACACGTTTAACGCACTTTTAGAAGGAAATCAACAGGTTATTTTAACTTGTGACAGATACCCGAAAGAAGTTGAAGGTATTGAAGATCGGTTGAAATCGAGATTTGGCTGGGGATTGACACAGTGTATTGATCCGCCTGAACTTGAGATGAGAGTTGCGATATTATTGAGTAAAGCGGAACAAGTAGGTGTTAGATTATTACCGGAAGTTGCTTTTTTTATAGCAAAAAAAATACGTTCAAATGTCCGTGAGCTGGAAGGTGCTTTGAAAAGAGTCATCGCAAATTCAAATTTCACCGGCAGATCGATAACCCTGGATTTTGTTAGAGAAGCGCTTCGGGATTTGTTGGCAGCACAAGAGAAATTGATTAGTACAGACAACATCCAAAAAACAGTTGCGGATTATTATAAAATTAAAGTCGCAGATCTGTTATCTAAAAGAAGATCACGATCGGTTGCTCGACCCCGGCAAATGGCCATGGCGCTTTCGAAGGAACTGACAAACCACAGCTTGCCTGAGATCGGTAATGCCTTTGGTGGAAAAGACCACACGACAGTTCTACACGCCTGTAGGAAAATTAAAGAATTGAGAGAAACAGATAGAGATATCGATCAGGACTATTCTAACTTATTACGGACCTTATCAAGTTGATTTGAGTGTTTGAGGAGAAAAAAATGAAGTTTTCTATAGAAAGAGAACCTTTGGTTGAAGCATTACAATTGGTTGCTGGCGCTGTTGAAAAAAGACAGACTTTGCCAGTATTATCAAACATTTTATTAGAGGTAGATGAAAAAGGTTTAAGATTAACGGGCACGGATTTGGAGGTTGAACTTTCTGTCTATTTGTTCGTACAACAAATTCAGGAAACGGGAGATATCACTTTCCCTGCAAGAAAACTACTCGATATTGTAAAAAGCTTAACCAACGAAAAACCCATCAAAATATCTCTGCAAGATAACCGAGCAACCATTCAATCAGGACGATCTCGTTTTACATTGTCTACATTACCAGCGAATGATTTTCCACATGTTGATGAAGGAGTGGGGACGATGAACTTTTCAATTCCTTGTAGCATCCTTTCGGAAATGATTGAGCGTACACATTTTGCCATGGCACAACAAGATGTCCGGTATTACTTAAACGGAATGAATCTGGAAATAGCACAAGAGAAGCTCAAAACCGTAGCAACAGATGGACACCGACTCGCGATGTCTGAGATAGACGGATTACCTGCAGAAATAGAAGCGAGTATTATTGTGCCGAGAAAAGGCATGTTGGAATTGGGAAGGTTGTTGTCTGGTAGAGCAGACGAGGTCAACATAACGATTGGAACTAACCACATAAAAGCCGAAGTTGACAGTATACGTTTCACCTCAAAATTAGTCGATGGTAAATTTCCGGATTATGAAAGAGTTGTTCCTCGAAACAGCGACAAAACCATCATTATAGACAGGGTACTTTTTAAAGAAAGTTTACAAAGGGCTGCAATTTTAAGTAACGAAAAATTCAAAGGTGTAAGATTAGTAATAGATGACGAAGGTTTAACCTTGTTCTCGAACAACCCTGAACAAGAAGAGGCTGAAGTACATATAAACGCGGAGATCGAAGGAGAGGCGCTTGAAATAGGCTTTAATGTGCAGTATTTGCAGGATGTTGTCAATTGTTGCCGAGCAGAAAAAATAAAACTGTTGTTGGGTGATGTCAACAGTAGCTGCTTAATCCAAGAAGTTAATGGTTCCACCGCACTATACGTTATTATGCCGATGCGACTATAAAGCGGCAAAAAAGGTTGTCAAGATGGCCTGGATAAAAATAACCAGCGAAGGGGTGAGAAATCTGAAACCGATGACTTTAATCCCCGGCGAAAAAACCACTTTTTTCACCGGGAAAAACGGCGCAGGGAAAACCAGTGTTTTGGAGGCCATTGGCCTCTTGTCTACCGGAAGAAGTTTTAGGAATAATAACAAGACCAGCTTTATCAACGAAGATCAGGACAGCTGTTTTTCTTTTGGTTTGTGGAAGGGCGAAACAAACGAAGTAAGGTTTGGCGTCAAAAGATCGAAAACTAAACCGGTTGAAATTCATAAAGATGGGGAAAAACAAAGGTCTTTTGAACAAACATACAAAACCTTTGGTTTGAAAGTGCTTACGCCGGATGTTTTTACATCACTTTCTGGTAACGCAGAACAAAGAAGAAACTTGATAGATTGGTCATTGTTCCACGTGGAACAATCCTTCAGAAAAGATCGCTCGATCTATAATCAAACACTAAAACAAAGAAATGCGTTGCTAAAAAGATACCCAACCGCCATCCAAACTGTGGAAAAAGAACTAATGTATTGGAGTGAATTGTTGGTGTCAAAAGGCAATAACCTTGATGCTGATCGGAAGAAGAGCGCACAAAAACTACAAACAGGTTTAGAACGACTTAATGATTGGCCATCCGATAAACTTAAAGATAAGCATATTTTAGTTAAATATGCCAGAGGATGGCCGCAGGATAAAAACTTAAAAGAATTACTTTTTGAAAACCAGAAAAAAGACATAAAAAAAAGAAGCACACAATATGGCCCACATCGCTTTGATATTAATTTGTTTTCCGGGAAAGAACGGGTGACAGACGTGCTTTCAAGAGGAGAATTAAAAACGCTGGCCATTGCTTGTCAGCTTTTACAAATGCAAACCTTGATAGAACAAGGTATAGCCGTGGTTGTGTTAATCGACGATCTTTTCGCGGAATTGGATTTAGAGCATGCCACCTGGTGTTTAGAACAAATCCATAAAATGGAAAAAGTACAAACTTTTATAACCGGCGTCACTATCCCAGAGGAAATATATGCACGATATTCTGGCAAAGGGATGCGGTGGTTTCACGTGGAACATGGTAAAATATACAACAAGAGAGAAAGCAACCTTTTAGGGTAAATCGAATGTCAGAAGAACAGAGTTATAATTCTTGCAGTATTAAAGTATTAAAAGGACTAGATGCTGTCAGGAAAAGACCAGGCATGTATATTGGCGATACTGATGACGGTACTGGCCTTCACCACATGGTTTTTGAAGTGGTAGATAATTCAATTGATGAAGCCTTGGCGGGACACTGCACCATCATAAACATAATAATACATGCTGATAATTCCGTTTCGGTTTCTGATGATGGCCGAGGAATACCGGTAGACATTCACGAGGAAGAAGGTGTTTCAGCAGCACAGGTCATTATGACGGTTCTCCATGCGGGGGGTAAATTTGATGACAACGCGTACAAGGTTTCTGGTGGACTCCATGGCGTAGGTGTTTCTGTGGTTAATGCGCTTTCATATAAGTTGTTGCTTACTATCCGCCGATCAGGCAAGGTCTATGAACAAGAATATCTTCACGGTGAACCTGTTGCTGACATTTGTGTTGCCGGAGAAACAAATAAAACGGGTACAGAGATACGCTTTTATCCTAGCGACGGCACCTTTACAGATATAAATTTTCACTATGAAATTTTGGCCAAAAGGCTTAGAGAGCTTTCTTTTCTAAATTCCGGCGTGGCCATTCACTTGACAGACGAAAGAGATGGAAAGGCAGAAGTTTTTAAATACGAAGGTGGCATTAAAGCCTTTGTTGCATATCTCAATGGCGCAAAAACACCCATCCATGACTCCATCCTGCATTTTATTGAGCCTAGAGATGATGGTACAACTGTTGAAGTGGCCCTCCAATGGAATGATTCTTTTCAGGAGAATATTTATTGTTTTACCAACAACATCCCACAACGGGATGGCGGCACGCATTTATCCGGGTTTAGATCAGCGTTAACCAGAACATTAAACAGTTATATTGAAAAAGAAGGATATAACAATAAAGCGAAAGTAAATACGACAGGAGATGATGCCAGAGAAGGCCTCACCGCAGTCGTGTCGGTTAAAGTTCCAGATCCTAAATTCTCTTCTCAAACTAAAGACAAGTTAGTTTCATCTGAAGTAAAAACACATGTAGAACAAGTGGTTGGTGAGAAAATAAGCGAATTTTTACTCGAAAACCCGCAACAAGCAAAACTTGTGGTGACTAAAATGGTTGATGCGGCCAGAGCGAGGGAAGCCGCACGAAAAGCCCGTGAAATGACTCGCAGAAAAAGCGCTTTGGATATAGCAGGATTGCCAGGAAAGTTGGCTGATTGTCAGGAAAAAGACCCTGCATTATCAGAATTGTTTATTGTGGAGGGTGATTCAGCCGGTGGATCTGCTAAGCAGGGACGGAACCGAAGAAACCAAGCAATTTTACCGTTAAAAGGAAAAATTCTGAATGTTGAAAAAGCACGATTTGATAAAATGCTTTCCTCACAAGAAGTTGGAACCTTAATCACCGCATTAGGTTGCGGAATAGGTAGAGACGAGTTTGATGTAGCCAAAACTAGATACCACAAAATTATTATTATGACGGATGCCGATGTTGACGGCGCACACATCCGAACGCTGTTACTAACTTTTTTTTATCGCCAGGTTAACGAGCTATTAGAAAAAGGTTATATCTATATCGCCCAGCCGCCTCTATATAAAGTAAAAAAAGGTAAACAGGAACAATACTTAAAAGATGAACAAGCCTTAGATAAGCATTTAATGGCTATCGCGCTTGATGGTACGGAGTTTTACCCTGGCGAAGGTTTACCGCCAATCACTGGCGTCGCCTTGGAAAACTTAACGAAAGAACACAAAAAAGTGGAAGATGTCATCCAACGACTTAAACAAATATACCCAAGTAGCGCTCTTAAAGCGTTGATAAACATAGAAAAACTAGAAGTTGAAGAGTTGAAAGACGAAAACAAAGTTGCACAGTGGTGCCAATTACTTAATGCCGAGTTTGAGCAAAACACAAAAGAAAAAACCCAAAGTCAGCAAGCTAGAATATATAAAGATGAAGAAAGAGCGCTGTATTTAGTCAAAATAAAAACCCAGAAACATGGTGTGACTTCAACAGCACAACTAGGCAGAGAGTTTTTTCTCAGCAAGGAATACCAACAATTAATAAAGCTAGGTGAAATAATGAAGGGTTTGATTCAGCCAGGCGCTAAAATTGTTCGAGGTGAAAAGTCTTTCGCTGTTTCTAGTTTTGAAGAAGCCCTGAACGAATTATTAAATCAAGCGAGAAAAGGGCAGTCAATTCAACGCTACAAAGGTTTGGGAGAAATGAACCCCGATCAACTTTGGGATACCACGATGGATCCAGAAACGCGAAGAATGTTACAAGTAACTATCGAGGACGCAATAGGTGCCGACCAACTATTTTCTACCTTGATGGGTGACGATGTAGAACCGCGCAGAAACTTTATTGAGTCGAACGCGATGTCAGTATCTAACCTTGATGTATAGAGTTAACAATCGTAGCAAGCGCTTACTTGTGCTGTAAAACAAAGAAAAGTGAGTTTAAATGGCAGACATCATAAAAATTGCAACAAGGAAAAGTCCTTTGGCTCTTTGGCAGGCCAATTATGTTGCCGCTAGACTAAAAGCCAATGATCCGGCGTTAATTGTTCGGCTGGTGACAATCGTGACAAAAGGTGACAAAATTTTGGATGCGCCGCTTGCAAAGATTGGTGGTAAAGGGCTGTTTGTAAAAGAGTTGGAACAGGCTTTAATCAAAGGAGACGCTGACATCGCTGTGCATTCAATGAAAGATGTACCGATGGTTTTTCCACCAGGATTGGTTTTAAATACCATTTGTGCACGAGAACAACCTTACGATGCATTTGTCTCAAATAAATATAAAGCATTAAAGGAGTTACCTTTAAATGCAGTTGTAGGGACATCCAGCCTGAGAAGAAAAAGCCAGTTATTGTCACTTCGGTCTGATTTAAAGATAAAAGATTTACGTGGAAATGTTGGCACCAGGTTGAAAAAATTAGACCAAGATCAATATGACGCTATAATTCTAGCTGAAGCAGGATTGCTTCGTTTGGGTTTAAAAAATAGAATTAGAGAAACGATTGCCACCGATCTTATTCTTCCTGCCGTTGGACAAGGCGCTGTGGGTATCGAATGCCGAGAAGATGATAAAAGCACAATGAGTAAATTAGTGTCTTTGCATTGTACTGACACAGCTAGCAGGGTGGGTGCTGAAAGGGCAATGAATAGAAGATTGAATGGCGGATGCCAGGTGCCAATAGCGGGTTACGCCATCATTAAGCATGACAAGATTGTGTTGAAGGGGTTGGTGGCCTCAGAAGACGGTAGAAGCGTTGTTTATAAGGAAAGCGTTGGAGAGAAGAAAGATTTCAACAAAATAGGTTTGGCGGTAGCAGAAAAATTACTGGCT
>CAZKUH010000108.1:3860-7136 GCA_964555895.1 uncultured Enterobacterales bacterium | reverse complement strand
CTACTTAAGGACAAATACAACACAAAAAGGAGTTGTCATTCTGATCTTTCATCCTTTGTCATTTCGAAAGCTGGCCCCACGAACATGGTGAGTGCTTTGGGTGCGCAGTCGAGGAATCTTCCAGTTGCAACAGTGCGACTAGAGCAAGATCTCTCCACTACGGTCGAGATGACAATAAAAAAGCTTGTTCCTTTATATGACATCGAATGTTTTCCTTATCCCGAGCTGAGGTTACCTAAGCGTTGAAGTTAACTATTTGTTTCGGGGAGCCAGTCTTCCCCCAGTAAATTTAATTAATGCAGGCTTGATTGCGGTCGCTTTCCACAGTTTGCCATAGAAACCTTTCATCCAGTCCAAAAACAAATAGATCATGGGTAAACAGATAAGCGTAGCAATGGTTGAGTAACCCAAACCGCCAATTACCGCTCTTGCCATGGGGTAGTAAGGCGGTCCACCGCCACCAATTCTGGCGTCTCCCAAACTTAAAGGTAACAAGCCGAGGATTGTCGTTAGTACTGTCATTAAAATCGGCCTGATCCGATCGTTAGCCGCGTGCAAAATTGCATCCCGTTTGTGGTAGCCCGCGTGTCGATAATGGTTTATACGATCAATGAGCACGATACCATTATTCACCACAATACCCATCAGCACTAACATGCCAATCATGCCCATAATGGACATATTGGTACCTGTGAGAAAAAAGTATAGAAAAACCCCGGAAATAGAATAGATGATAGAGGTAATAACGGCAATTGGAAACAACATGGATTCAAACAGTGCGGCCATGACGATAAAAATCATCAACACCGCTAACAACATATTTGTTTTCATAATTTTAAAATCTTTGTCATTATTAGATACCCCGCGTCCATAGTCCCAACTGTAACCATCAGGTAAACTGACCTGTGCCATGATTGCCGATGTTGCTTTGCGCAAGTCTTCGGTAGTGGTATCGTCTTCACTATATTCCATGGCGATATTGATGCCGGTCCTTCTATCCGTTCGAGAGATGTTTGGCAGTGATTGTGTCACTTTTAAACTGGCTACAGAGTCGAGGCGTACCTGTTTACCATTAGGCAATTCAATGGGCAAACCCGTAAGATCAGCCAAGGTAGCTTTATCTTGCCCCGCAAAATTCAAACTAATCTCTATTTCACCATACTGTCCACGAAATGTTTTAAGCTGCTGTTTTCTTAGCCCGATAGCAATGGTGTTGGCGACTATTTGCGGTGTGATATTCAATTGATGCAAGCGTTGGGCATTTAAATATACGCGAACTTCCTGACGTCCACGTTTTGAAGCGGGTATCACGTTGGTTACACCAGGGATAACTTTTAACAGCGGGGTGATGGTTTCAGTTAATGTTAACAGGGTGCCAGTGTCGTCACCGCGAACTGTGATACCAAAACCATTTTGATCGCCTCGGTTTCTTTTGAATCCGGGTTCGGCTATCGCTAGTTTAGGCAGGTTTTTTTCAATATATTTACGGATTTCTTCATTACTGTGTTGACGCAATTCCTCGTCTTTAAAAAGCAAGGTAGAACCGGCATCATTATTGGTGTAATAAGAATAAACATTGTCAATATCGAGTTCATCACGATGTGAATAGAGAAAATCCTCCACACGAGAGACAGCTTTCTCAACTCGTTCCAGCGCATAATTACCATTGATATTATAATTGATTTGTAGTTGGCTGCTGCTGTCTCGATTACCTTGATCTTGTTTTACCAAGCCCAGAATGTTAATGACTATAACCGGTAAGAAAAAGCCGATAGTCAATAATGTGGCGACCACGGGTTTACCCATTAACCAGATTAAAAATCGGCTATAACGGCCATGGCTTTGAGCGGGTTCCAGCTCGGGTTTCGGCAGGGATTTCGATTTCATTCGGCTCAGCATTAATGGAATAATAGTGGTTGCGATAAACAGTGAGGCGAGCAGAGAAATAACTATAGTGACAGCGACATGACTAAGAAAAATAGTTAGATTGACTTTTTCGCCAATAATATTTGGCAGGAAAACAATAGCGGTCGTCAAGGTTCCTGCCAGCACGGGTATACCGACATCTTTAACACCAAGCAAAGCGGATTGTTCTGGTTTGTCGGGCATTTTTTCCCGGTAACCAAAAATACTTTCACTAACAACAACCGCATTATCAACCAACATGCCAATTGCCAGCATTAAACCCATAAGGGATAAAATATTCAAGGTAATGCCGAGGAAATACATTGCGGCGAGCGTGATCATCAAGGAAAAAGGCACAGCGAGTGAAACGATGAGGGTTAGACGAAGGTCTCGCAGAAAAATAAAAAGAACCAGCGTCGACAAAATAAAACCAAATAATCCAGAAATGGCAATATCCTTTAATGATTGAGTGACGCCGTCACCCTGATTATCCATGACAAATAATTCGATGCCATTAAAATCGGGTAAATCTTCAATTTTTTTCATTTCTGCGACAATAGCAGTAGCGGTTTCAACTAGATTCGCTCCGGCTTCTCTGGTGACATTAATACCAACCGCATATTCTCGATTGAGATGACGACCCACTTCAATTTTATCTTTGGTAAATTCAACTGAAGCAATGTCAGAAAGTTTTAGGCCTTTATCGTTGATGACGAAATTTTTAATATCTTCGATGCTGTTGAATTGTTCGTTGATTGTGATCCGCAGACGTTCTGTCGTATTCTTGATTTCACCAGCGGCGACTAACGCGTTGGCCTGTTTTAGCCTAGCGTATAAGTTGTTGACGTCGATGTGGTAGGCAGCCAACCTGTCAGGGCGTAATTTAATTTGAAAAGATTTGGCGGCAACGCCGTGTATTTGTACTTTAGCGACGCCATCAATGCGCTCCAGACGTTGTTTTAAAACACGGTTGAGAACCTGATAAGAATCGGCCAGATCGGTTTTAGATGATAATCTGGCTTGGACAATTGGTTGGTCATTGGTGTTACCGGTAGAAATAAAGATTCTGTTTAAATCACTGGGTAGCTGGTTTCTCACAGCATCAACCTTTTCCCGGGCTTCTACGCCTTTTAATTTGGCATTACCACTCCAATCAAAAAATAAAATAATTTGTGCGTTACCATCAGAACTCGTGGATCGCATCATTTCAATGCCGCTCATGGTTGAAAGCGTTTCCTCGAGAGGGCGGGTAATGTTTTTCTCAATTTCTTCGGGGGAAGAATCAGCATAATTGGCTTGTACAAAAACCACCGGAAATTGTACGGTGGGGAAAAATTCCAAGGGCAACATACGGCTGGCAAATAATCCAAT
>CAZKUH010000108.1:0-3760 GCA_964555895.1 uncultured Enterobacterales bacterium | reverse complement strand
ATTGTACGGTGGGGAAAAATTCCAAGGGCAACATACGGCTGGCAAATAATCCAATAACAACGCTGCAAACGAAAATCATCGAAATGGTAACGGGTCGTTTCAACGCTAGCTTAGTAAACCACATGATTAAAGCGCCTGTTGACGTTTTATGATGACAGCATAGTCTTTACGGTCCATAACTTTGTACAATACCGGGATCACTACCAGCGTTAGCAAAGTTGAAATAAGTAAACCACCAATAACGGTGATGGCCATCGGTGCGCGGATCTCTGTGCCTTCTGACAAGCCGAGGGCAAGCGGTAACATACCCAGTGTAGTGGTGAGTGTTGTCATTAAAATGGGGCGTAATCGAGATTCGGCTGCTTGACGTATGGCGGTGATTTTTTCGATACCGGCAAGCCGTAGTTGATTAATTTTATCCAATAGAACAATGGCATTATTGACCACAATCCCCGCCAACATAATCAAGCCTAGAAAAACCACCACTGAAAGTTCTGTATGGGTGATATATAAAGCAACGATAGCGCCGGTTATGGCGAGTGGAATACTAAACAAAATAATGAACGGGTGTAATAGTGATTCAAATTGAGACGCCATCACCAGATAAACCAAAAAGATAGCCAATGCCAAGGCAATAATCAATGAATCATAACTACGTTTCATTTCTTCCCCTTGGCCGCCGAATTGCAGGTTTGTTCCATAGGGTAACTTGACCGACTTAAGTAGCGTTTGTGCTTCAGCGATAGCCTCAGCCAAACCACCATATTGAATTTGACCATTGACCAACACCACGCGCTGCTGATTGATTCTCATGATTTCACTGGGTCCCACGGTCTGCGTAATTTTTGCAACTGATGAGAGCGGAATGGGATGTGCCGAAGTTGGATTGATAATCAGTTCTCGGACATCTTGCAGCTCGTCCCTTGAACTGTCTTTTAGCCTCACAAGCACATCAACCTGTTGTTCTTTTAGACGGTATTTTGTCGCCTTCTCACCCCTGATGGCATTCACCACGGCATCGGTCGCGTCTTTCATAGATATGCCTAATTGTGCCAGTTTATTTTGGTCAAAAACAATTTGTGCTTCAGGGTAGCCACTTTTCATGTTACTTCTGACGTCAATAAAGCGTTTGGATGGCTGTAATTTTTCGATTACTTGCTGAGCAGCTTGTTTTAATCGTTGTATATCATATCCATTGATTTCAATACTCAGAGGGGTTGAAAAATTAAATAATTGTGGACGCGTGATATCAGCAGAAATCGCATTGCTCTCCCGATCTATGAGGATGCGTAATTTATTAAGGAGTTTGTTCTCCTCATCTCGCGAAATTCCTTTATTGAGCAACAAGGTGAATTCTGCACGATTGTCACCTTCTTGCTGAGGATTTGCGGTTAACTTATTTCCAGCGCCGGCGATAGAAAAAACTTCTTTTACACCATCTACCTGTAATAATTTTTTTGATAATGAAATGACACGTCGATCTGTGAGTTCTATGGCTGTACCAGGGACTTGCTGAATTTTTATAATGAACGCTCCCTGAGCCAGTTCGGGTAATACCACTTTGGGCAGTTGAGCAATCAAGGTCAATGAAGCTAAAAATATTATTAAGGCAGTCACCAGTGTTAGAAAGGGTGCAGATAAAGATTTGTTCAATAGGCTTTGGTATTTGATGGCTAAGTAACGATAACCACTGTTGAATAATTTTCCGATAAATTTATCAATAAACACAGCAATAAAGAACATGATGAATTGCCCGGTCTTTTTTAAAAACCAAAATATTGCCCAGGGAATGCCAACGAATAACAGTTCAGGAATAAACAATACTGAACGTGTCACGATAGAACGGGGATTTCTGTTGAAATAAGGCGGTTGTTTTTTGTCAACTTTTTGTGCTGCAAGCATGGGAATAAAAGTCAGCGCTATGGCGAGCGACACCAATAACGAGAAAGTAATGGTCAGTGCTTGATCCCGAAATAATTGCCCGGCAATACCTTCGACAAAGATAAGCGGTAAAAAAACAGCGATAGTGGTTAAAGTTGAAGCGGTAATGGCACCGGAAACTTCTCTTGCACCGGCTGCCGCAGCCTTCATCATAGAGAGCCCCTGTTTTCTTTTATTATCAATATTTTCCAGAACGACGATGGCGTTATCCACCAACAATCCTACCGCCAGTGCCAAACCACCTAATGACATGATATTCATGCTGATATCAGCGGCATACATCAGGTTGAAAGTGATGATGATTGATAATGGAATCGTTGCAGAAATGATCAGTGTCGGGCGGAGTTCTCCCAAAAACAGATAGATGATGAGCATGGCTAAAATACCACCAAGGACGGCGGAATTTATCAATTCTGAAATAGATTGTTTGATAAATTTTGAGGCGTCGGTTAATACTGTCAGCCGCATATTTTCGGGTAAATCTTTTTTCAATAATTCCAGCTTGGCATTTACTTTTTCCGCCACGCTAACAGTATTAGCATCGCCTTCCTTATAAATGGCGATTTCCACCGCTTGTTCACCGTTGTGGCGGATGATAGCCGTGGGATCTTTGTGCGTGAACTGTACTTTTGCGATATCTTTGAGTTTTATTATCTTATTGTCTTTTGAAAGAATAATTGTTTCAGCAAAATCTTCCAGTGATCGGTATTCATTGAATGTTCTCACCAGGAGTTGTTGCTGACCATTTTTGATTTGCCCACCGCTCAAGTTGATATTTTGTGTTTTTAAGCGCTGAGAAATATCGCTGACTGTGAGGTTCAATTGTGCGAGATAATCCTGGTCAAGCAGGATTTGAATTTCATCTTCAAAACCACCTGATGCTTTGGCGGCGGCTACACCTTCTACGGTTTCGAGCCTTCGTGACAAGCGCAAATCGGCAAATCTTCTCAGATTGGCCAGCGTTATCAGCGGGTCATCGTTGCTTGAGGGTTGCTGGCTGAGACTCAAGCGCAATATGGGTTCGTTATTGGGATTAAAACGTAGCAGCGAAGGCGGTTTCACCTCAAGGGGGAGTTGCACCTGATCCATTTTTTCCCGCACATCCAGGCTGGCCAGATCAATGTTGGTGCCCCAATAGAATTCCAGATAAATATCAGATCGTCCTGCTTTGGATACGGAACGTATCTGCCGTAATCCTTTTACCGTACCTAAATTGTCTTCTAATGGCCGGGTCACCAGATTTTCGACTTCGGCGGGGGCTGAACCTGCAAAATCAGTTCTTACCGTGAGCGTAGGGTAAGACAGTTCAGGTAATAAATTAAAGCCTAGACGACCCACCAGAACCAGACCAAAGACCAAAGCGGCTAGGATAAACATAGAAACTGTAACAGGTCTACGAATGGCGGTTTCAATGATATTCATAGTTGCACCTTAATAGTTACACCTTATATGAGGCGATTAAAAAATATTCAATAATTTTGCTTGCGCAGGTTTAAAGGTGAAAATGACCGTTAATTATTTTTGGCGATCGCTGTCTTGGCGGCCTTTTCAGAGCCTGCTTTGCTTTTGGGCAAAGCGTAATCACCCACAATTTCAACTTTGACATTGTGTTTCAATATTTGTTGGCCGGTTGAAACCACGAGATCCGCATCGTTTAAACCCGCAGTGATTTCATAGACACCATTTTGCAGAAATCCTGTTTTGATTGGTGTCTGCACGGCTTTGTTATCTTTGACCACAAAAACATGTGAGCGATTATCTTGTGTGATAACGGATTGCTGCTCAAGTAACAGTGCATTACGATGGGTGTTAAAGACCA
>CAZKUH010000107.1:0-7159 GCA_964555895.1 uncultured Enterobacterales bacterium | reverse complement strand
CAGCATTTAAGCCGTTAATGACGGCAATTACATTGTTTCCGGCCGTTGAAGAGAATATTTCTTAGGCTTCATTGTAACGGGCGCACATTATTTGTTAGGCTGCCGAATTATACCCCTAAATTATAAAACAATTTGCCATAAAGGCTCAGGGGACTTAAATGAAACTGTTTCCTCAAAGGAAAGAGTTTATAAAACGAGGATAGCAAAGATGACAACCAAAAATAAAGGCTGGCTAAAGAAAATATTTTTTATTTTTGCATTTCTGTTGTTGCTGGCTGTTGTTAGCTTTTATTGGTTGCTTAAAAGCAGTCTACCGATGCTTGAAGGGGAAATGAGTTTTAAGCAGCTGCATAATCCAGTTAATATCGAACGGGATAAACAGGGACTAGTAACTATCACAGCAGAGAATCGTAATGACTTGGCTTTTGCTAGTGGTTTTGTTCACGCGCAAGAACGGTTTTTTCAAATGGATTTAATGCGTAGACGGGCAGCTGGGGAGTTATCCGAAATTCTTGGTAAAGCCACGCTCGAAGTAGATAAAGCGGCCAGAGTACATCGATTTCGAGTGAGATCGAAGGAATTTGTGGCGAAATTCTCCGCTAATGAACAAGCGCTTTTCCGGGCTTATGCTGAAGGTGTAAATGCCGGCTTAAAACAATTAACAGTTAAACCTTTTGAATATTATATCCTCGGTGCAACGCCCAGACCCTGGGCTATAGAGGATAGTTTACTGGTAAGCTACGGTATGTATTTTTCGCTCCAGTCTGACAATGGTTTGAACGAATGGCAAGCCTATTTACTGGAAAAATCATTACCGAAAAACTTAAGTAGCTTTTTATTATCCCAACGCTCTGATTGGGATGTACCGTTGGAGAAAGATAAAAATGCGGTTCAACCCATGCCGCTTCCCTTGATAAAAAATACTTCATTGAAAGCATCGGCTTCAGCAGAGAATATTTTGGCGTTACAAAAAACGCAAGATGATCCTTGGGGCGTTATTGGCAGTAATAATTGGGCGGTTGCCGGCCAGTTGACCAAAAGTGGGGCGGGTATGTTAGCCAATGACATGCATTTAGGCATTCGAGTGCCAAATACCTGGTTCCGCCTCCGTTTGAAATTGTCTGATAAATCTTTGGATGTTAATGGTGTCTCTTTACCTGGTACACCGGTTATAGTTGTGGGTAGTAATACCTTTGTGGCTTGGGGATTTACCAATACTTCGGCAGATTGGGGTGATCTAATCTTACTTAAAATCAAGCCGGATGATAATAAAAAATATCTCACACCAGCAGGTTATAAAACCTTCCAGCTTTTCTCAGAACCCATCAAAATCAAAGGTGAGAAACCCCAGCCTTTCACCGTGAGAGAATCTATTTGGGGTCCAGTGGTTAAAGGGCCATCTAAAGATTTGATGGCTTACAATTGGGTCGCACATTACGCCCAAGGGGCAAATATTGGTTTATTAAAAATGGAGCAGGTAAAATCCGTGGCAGAGGGGTTATCGCTGGCGGATAAAATGGGTATACCGGCACAAAACGCCATGCTTGTCGATCGTTTTGGTAACATTGGCTGGACTGTCTTTGGCGCAATTCCCAAACGCCGATACCAGCCAGACTTTAAAGAGAATCAATATCAACGACCTCAAGACTGGTCGGATGGGAAAATGGCTTGGGATGGCTGGTTAACGGCAGCTGAATACCCTAAAGTAGTGAACCCTAAAGATTATCGGCTGTGGACGGCAAATAATCGCGTCACTACCGGCAAGGACTTAAAAGTGATGGGTAGTGGACGTTTCGCCCACCCAGCCAGAGCAAAACAGATTAGAGATGATTTATTTGCTTTATCAGACGCGGTAAAGGAGCAGGATTTTCTTGCCATTCAACTTGATGATCGGGCTATTTTCCTCAGCCGTTGGCAACAATTATTAAAAAAACTTTTAACCCGGACAGCAGATAAAAAATGGCAGCCATATTTAGAGTTTATAGCGAGCTGGGGTGGTCGGGCAGCAATAAATTCGGTGGGCTATCGACTGGTGAAAGAATTTCGTCAGACAGTTTCAAGGAATATCTTTGCCAGATTAACCAAAGTTTGTCGTGCACAATTTCCCCAATGTAATATATACCAGGCAAGTAGACAACTGGAAAACCCTTTATGGACCATAGTTTCCACGCGAGATAAACAATGGCTGGAAGCGGGTTATGAAAATTGGGATGCATTTTTTCTGCAGATGGCAACAAAAGCTTTCTCCAGGACACTTAAAGGCAAGCAGTCGTTGGTAAGCTATAGCTGGGGGGAGCGAAACAGTTTGCAGATTGTACATCCGCTGAGTCGCTTTGTGCCAGGGTTAGGCTTGCTGACTGACATGCCGAATGAATCAGTACATGGCGATCGTGACATGCCCAATGTCGCCGCGCCCAGATTCGGCGCCTCGGAAAGACTTGTCGTGAGTCCGGGTCATGAAGATAAAGGTATTTTACATATGCCCACAAGCCAAGCTGGCAATCCTTTATCTCCATATTATGGCAAAGGTCACGAGGACTGGGTTAAGGGGGTTGCTTCGCCATTGTTACCCGGCAAAACGCAATGGAAACTGCTGCTGAAGCCGAAGTAATAATATTTGAACCAACGGCGATGAGTTAGAGGCTGCTTTGTTTGCTCACATCAACTAATAGCATAATGGATTGACCCGGTTGCAGGTATTTTTTTGGGTTGAGGCGATTCCATTTGAGCAGATCCTTGATGGCAACTTTAAATTTTTGTGAGATTCTGGCCAGCGAATCTCCATTTCTAACTTTATAATGAATTTTACGCGTTTTACCCGGACCGGATGCTATTCTTGCCGCTATTTTGCTATTCTTGTCAGTGAGCCAGATATTGATTTTCTTTCCTACACGGAGTCTATCTGTGGTTGCCATACCATTCCATTTGGCAAGTTTTCTAATATTAACCTTATATTTTCGGCTCAAATCCCAAAGCGTATCGCCCGATTTAACCTTGATGCGCAGCTTGACGCCCCGACGTTGTCGGTTGGTAATTTTTGCCAATCTTCTATCTGCACTCAAAGAGTATTGACTTAATGAACGTGTAGCAGAGGGGATCATCAGTTTCTGTCCGATACGGATGACGTTATTTTTCAGTTGATTTACTGACATAATCAGTTTTTTTGAAGTGGAAAATTTCCGGGCAATGGTGCTCAGAGAGTCTCCGGTACGAATGTTATAGCGAATCCATTTAATCCGGTCACGCGCAGGAAGTTTCTGTAAATTTTTCTCAAATTGACTTGCTTTGGATACAGGGATATGTAGAAAATAAGGCCCATCGGGATCGGTCGCCCAACGGTTGAAAGCGGCGTTGTATTTGTAAATTTCATCCATACTGAGATCCGCCAGCTCAGCAGCCAGACCCAAATCAATTTGAGAACCAATGGGGATCCTTTTTAGAAAAGGTTTATTGGTGATGGGCTTAAACTTTAAATTATATTTCTCAGGCTGTTTGACCAATTCAGCCAGTGCTAATAATTTAGGAACATAGGCTTGAGTTTCTTTGGGTAATTTTAATGACCAAAAATCAGTTGGTTTGTTTTTTCTTTGGTTTCTCCTAATGGCTTTTCGCACATTACCTTCACCAGAATTATATGCCGCCAAAGCCAGAAGCCAGTCATTATCAAAGTATTTATATAACCGTTCCAAATAGTCCAGAGCACCTTGTGTTGAAGCATGTATGTCCCGTCTGCCATCATACCACCAGTTCAGTTTCATACCATAGCGTCTACCAGTCCAGGGTACAAATTGCCAGATGCCGGAAGCCCTGCCATGTGAATAGGCAAAAGGATCGAAGGCACTTTCTACGATTGGCAATAATGCCAATTCCATTGGTAACTTTCTTTTGTCGACTTGCTGGGTGATAAAGTATAAAAAAGGCCTACCTCTGTTAAATGTTCTGGCTAGATAGGCAGGGTGAGCGGCATACCATTTGAGTTGTATCTTGACGCGGCGATTATCCACAGTGGGTAAGGTTAATTCACTTTGAATTTGTTGCATCAAATCGCTAAAGGGTCGTGCCGGTTGATTAATTTCGGCGTCACTAAATTCACATCTCTCCTGCAGCATGGCGAAAGTCGTTTTGTCAGCGAGTACTTCCGGGCTTTTGCTATCTTCTTCTTTGCCTTTTTTTGTTACTGTTGCTGTACCCGCTTCAACTGCGCTGTTGGTCGCAGGATCTACGGCTGGTATTGCTTGACATGCAGTGAAAGCAAGGCTAAATAGCAGCAGCAACAACATTTTTAATTTAACATTTATCATAAAGTGATCAATTTGTTGGCAATTTCAGGGAGACTTGAGTTAAATATAGCTGATTTTTTTGTTTTTAACGATTGCATGAATTTCTTCAGCCAGAGTCGATTCTTGTAAATAAAGAGCCGCATCATACAGCAAAAACCGCTTAAGATAAAAAAATGCATCAAAAGTTATCTTTCATGGTGCGTATGGCTGCAAAAGTATCCACCAAAGTTCTGCTTGCTGGCGTGGAAGATGATGGGGTTGAATTGATGATTTCCGCTTGTTCAACCCGAAGGAAAGGGTTAGTGGCGAGCTCTTCAGCGAGCAGACTGGGTACGGTAGGGATATTATTTGCAACTGCAAGCTTAACCGCCGCTAATCTTTCTTGTAATGCGATATTATTTGGCTCGACCGAAATGGCAAAGTTTAAATTACTCAGGGTGTACTCGTGAGCACAATAAATTCGGGTATCTGCTGGTAACTTCGCTAGTTTAGCAAGCGAATGGTGCATTTGAGCAGCACTACCTTCAAAAATACGACCACAGCCACCGGCAAAAAGTGTGTCTCCACAGAACAAGGCCTTCAACTCAGCACAATAATAACTAATGTGTCCTAAAGTATGTCCAGGAACATCAAGAATATTAAATTCGAATGATAAACCTTCGGGTGTGATGTTCTCACCTTCAACAAGTTGACGTTCAACGACCTGAGAGGCTTCTTTTGCAGGCCCGTAAACCTTGCAGGGGTACTTTTGCTTGAGTGCCTTAACCCCACCAATATGATCACTATGATGATGGGTAATCAATATTGCAGAAAGTTGCTGCTGATTTTTTTGAAGATTTGCAATGACTACAGCAGCATCACCCGGATCGACCACCACAGCAAGGTTGTCTGAAGTGTTGCCTGAAGTGATTTTCCAGAAGTAATTATCGGTAAAGCCTTTTATCGCCGATATACTACCCACTTCTGCTGTTGATTGATGTTGGTCAAAGCTGATGTCCGGTGATGTAGGTTTCATAAGTTTGTACTGACGATATCAAGCAAACGATTTTAAGAACACTACTTTAGCATAGCAGCAGTGTAAAAATTATGTTTTTTTAATGTGGAGATCGTGACATCATATATTATCTTTTGCCATTCAATGTAGTTTTATGAATAAACACCGTAGTGCAATCGAACAACAGATGCCTCGCAGTTGGTCGGAATACCCTAATGGTTTATTATTGAGGCGTGATATTGAAGTAGAACTGATGCGTCATCTCAATACAACTGTCGGTGAGCGTTTGTTAGCCATGGGATCACTGGCGCATGAACTTAATGTTTCGCATTGCAAGATTAAACAAAGAATTCGTCTGGATTGGCAGGAAGAAACTTTCACCGACCTGGTCTCTCAGCCATTTGCTTTAGCCTTGGATGCTGATTGTATTGATATAATGCTCATGCCAATGCTGTTAAACTACAGCGATAACCATCATCAAATTTTGCGGGAAGCTCAGAGAGTGCTGGTAGCCGGAGGTAAACTTTGCATCATCACCCTCAATCCTTGGGGCTTTTGGGGGCTCAGATCCTTTGTGGGTAAATGGCAAAATAATTTATTATGGCATGCCAGGATGCACTTTTCTTATCGTATCCAGGACTGGCTTGAATTGCTGCAGTTTACAGTGTTTTCAAAGTCGCGATTGGGTCCGCTATTTCCTTGGAAAGCACCGATGACAAAGCTACCTGACTGGATGAATGGGCCCACAAAGTCGGCTAAATACCTGGGTGCTGTGCAAATAATATTCGCCGAAAAAAAGGTCATCCCCATGACGCTTCTCAGAGAGCGTTGGCAGAAGTTTACGGTGAGTGGGACGCCGGAAGTCAATATTCGCGAAGCCATTGAAACGTCGATTGAATTAGAGCTAAAGATAAAGCATTAAATTCAACAAAAAAACAGCTAACAATAAAATATAGAGAATATTACTTTGAAAAATTGTGTGGAAATATTTACCGACGGTGCCTGCAAAGGTAATCCTGGCCCAGGGGGGTGGGGGGCTTTATTGATATTTAAGGGTAAAGAAAAAGAGCTCTTCGGCGGTGAGGTGAAAACCACCAATAATCGCATGGAATTGATGGCGGCAATAAAGGCATTAGAGATTTTAAAACGCGCTTGTAAAGTTAGTCTGACCACTGATTCGCAATATGTGAGGAAAGGAATCACCGAATGGATAGAAAACTGGAAGCTTAAAAATTGGAAAAATTCGCAAAATAAAGCCGTAAAAAATGTTGATTTATGGAAACTGTTGGATGCACAACAACAACGTCATGATATTTCATGGTATTGGGTCAAAGGCCATTCAGGACATCCAGGAAATGAACACGCCGACCAATTAGCTAACCGCGGAATACCAGGATAGTTTTGTTATTTAATTAAGAAGTTAAGGAATTATAATGCGTCAGATAGTACTCGATACTGAAACCACAGGGCTGGAAGCTCAACGGGGGCATAAAATCATTGAGATTGGCTGCGTGGAATTATTGGAAAGAAAACTAAGTGGCGAGCATTTCCACCACTATTTAAATCCTCAAAGAGACATTGATCAGGCAGCGCAACAAGTCCATGGAATTTCTACGGATTTTTTGGCAGACAAACCCTTGTTTTTGGATATAGTTGATGCGTTTTTAAGTTACATCAAAGATGCTGAATTAATTATTCACAATGCGCCATTTGATATAGGTTTTCTCAATCAGGAATTACACTTAGCCAGTCAGGCATCTGGTCGGCAATTGGGCAAAATGTCAGATTATTGTACCGTGCTAGATACCTTGCCACTGGCTAGAAAACGGCATCCAGGGCAAAAGAATAATTTGGATGCTTTGTGTAAAAGATACATGGTAGATAA
>CAZKUH010000106.1:0-7162 GCA_964555895.1 uncultured Enterobacterales bacterium | reverse complement strand
ATAAGGCGCAATGCGGTTTTGTGCCTGGAGAATGCTCTCGTAAGTGATCATTTTACAAGGAGGAAGCTTTTTACTGGATGTCATACTGTTTTACTATGCCAGGTTTTACTATGCCAGCCTAGGTTTTTTCTATTTCCGGCAGTCGTGTAGTAGGTGCTTCCTGACAGCAGTAGTAAAGCCATAGCGATAAACAACTTGATTAATTTCATCCATACTCCTTTAAATAACCAATTTTTTTGCCAGGTTTGTTGCGGCTCTTGCGCTCATGCCGTAGATAGAAAGTTGTGGATTAACCCCAAGGCTGGTGGGGAAAACCGAGCCATCAATAATGCTCAGGCCCTCCAGTTGGTGATGCTGTTGATTACTATCTACCACCGCTGTTTTTGCAGATTCCCCTAGCGGACAACCGCCCATTAAATGTGCTGTAAAGAGTTTAGCTCGCAAGGGTTTCATGGGTAATTGCGCCAATAATTGTTTTGCCGCATGCCAATTTTTTACCGGCACCGCATCCTGATGTAAAGGAATAACCTGCTCGGCACCAGAGGCAAACTGAACCTCCATCATTACCGCATAAGATTTTTTTATGCTATCCCAAAGAAATTGCGAAATGGGGTAATCTAAAAGTGGGTAATTATTGCTATCAAGTTTAACCGTGCCCCCGATACTTTGAGGGTGGAAGCCATCGATGGCCAAAGCTAGTATCGCTTGAAGATGGGAAAATTTACTCATCATTAGTTGATGTTCTGGACCAAATCCATTCATCATTGTTGCGGTTATCAACGGATGCAAAGGTGGCACTTCGAGCTTAAAACCCATACTGCCATCTTCAGGCCACTGGAAAGTATCACTGTAGATAGACTGAGGCGCACCGGATGCTGCCTCAATTTTTTCACCATACACTGCGGCAGTTAAATTAACTGGATGGATAAAAGTTCTTTTACCAATGAGTTGTTGAGGATCAGGGGCCTGAGAACGCAACAAGATGGCTGGCGTGCCGATCGCGCCAGCACTCAGCACCACATGTTTGGCTTGAATGGTCCCTTTAATTTGCTGGCGAACTTGACCCTGGCTATCCATGAAACAAATATCAACACCATTGATTTTATCATTTTTAAAGTTGATTTTTTCGACACGAGTTCGGGAGAATAAGCTGGCCCCTTGATCCAGCGCCGTCGGGATAGTCGTGATTAACATGGACTGTTTGGCATTGATAGGACAGCCCATGCCACAATAGCCTAGATCGGCACAACCTTTTACATTTCGAGAAATGATCTTGGCATCATATCCCAGTTTTTTCATGCCATCATGCAACATTTGGTTATTTTTATTCGGTGGCATGTGCCAGGGATGAATATTTAAACGTTTCTCTGCCCATTCAAACCAGGGTCGCATAGAGTTTTCATCTAAACCCTTGACCCCATGTTCGTTTTGCCACTGCTTGAAGGTTCGGTGGGGGGTGCGAAAACTTGTGGTCCAGTTTACTGTTGTCGAGCCTCCCACAGCGCGACCTTGCATAATATTAATGGCTTTATCCGCGGTTTTTCTCGCTGCCGCTTCCTGATACAGATCGGGATAGGCTGTTTTTTCCATCATTTTAAATTGATCGGAATGACGCAATGGCCCTTCTTCTATCATGATGACCTTAAGTCCAGCCTGGCTTAAAATTTCTGCACTGACGCCACCGCCTGCGCCAGTACCAACAATCACCACATCGGCAAAAAGATACAAATCTTTTTCGACTTTTTCACCATTAATGTGATCCCAGTTTTTATTTTCATTGACTGCGGCGGCGTAGGGATTATTAAAATTATTCTGCATAATATTTTAGGTTATGGTGATGCCAGTGAGGATAGGCGGGCCAGGATAATCCAGATGTTTCCAAGATACAGGTTCCGCATAATAATTTCCAAAAACCAATTGTGTCAGTCCTTGATAACCCGTTTGTAATAAGTCAAAAAAGCTGTTCTGCCAGCTAATGAGGAAGAGGCTAATCTCTGCTGCTGATGCCATTTTCCAACTTGACCAGATCCCTGCCAGCATGGCCCGTGCTAATTTATTGGCCAGCAGGCTGAAGAGATCGCGTAATTCCTGCTGTGATTTCATTGGGAGAAACTGAATCGCATTATCCATGTTTTTAATCACCATCAAAACAGATTGCCGGGTGGCATCTGATCCCGATAGAATCACTGGAATGATAGCGGTTAAGACGATTTGATCCTGTGCATTAAAAAATTTGAGGTTAAGTTTTTCCATATCAGCTAACAAGATGTCGGCTGGAATTTTCCAATAAACAATACTACCCGCAGTAATAATACCGCCAAAGATTAAAGATGATTTTAAAAATGTTCTTCTCGAAACCATGTTTTTTTCCAAAATAGAAAAGTTAAATAATCAGGCTATTTTTGTTAATAAATTAATCAATTTTTTGGTAAAACCTTTATAGGGCGGTGTTAATAGCCCCGCACCATTAAGTTTAGATTGATAAAAAATACTTTTGGCTTTGGAGAAAGTAATAAAGCCATCTCTACCATGATAATGCCCCATGCCACTGGCGCCAATACCACCGAAGGGCAGTTCTTCCTGCGCAACATGTAAAATACATTCATTAATTGCCACACCACCCGCGTGGATTTCTTTTAAAATACGATTAATATTGGTTTTATTTTTACTAAAAAAGTAAAGTGCAAGCGGACGTTCCCCACGATTAACCCATTCAATCGCTTCACTCAGACTGGTATAAGTAATTACCGGTAATAGTGGCCCAAAAATTTCTTCTTCCATGGCGCGTGTCTCCCGATCAGGATTGACGACTATTCTGGGGACAATTTTTCTATCGGTTTCCCTGTCATTGCCAGGCAGTAACGGCTCTATTCTTAATTTAGCCGCTGTAAGTTCCCTGACCAGTGATTGTTGCCTGGCAAATTCCTTGGCGTTAATGATGCTGGTGAAGTCAACATTTCTCCAGTCAGGGTAAAACTTAGCGGCGGCTGCCCGACTGAGGGTAATAAATTCTTCCAGTTTTTCTTCAGGCAACAACACATAATCCGGCGCGACACAGGTTTGCCCTGCATTGACTAATTTACCAATAGTTATGCGTTTGGCGGCATTTTTTAAATCTGCATTTCTGTCAATTATGGTCGGCGATTTTCCGCCCAGTTCCAAGGTGACCGGCGTTAAATTTTGTGCCGCTGCCTGCATCACCAATTTACCCACTTGCGTTGAACCGGTGTAGAGTAAGTGGTCGAAATTCAAGCAAGTAAATGCTTTTGCCACACTGACATCACCATTAATAACCGTAGCAACATCTTCAGCAAAAAATTCTTTCACCGCTTCGGCAAAACGGTCGCCAAATATCGGGGTGCTTTCTGAAAGTTTCACCATGACGCGATTGCCCGCTGAAAATGCTGAAACCATGGGCGCAATGGCTAAATAGAGTGGGTAATTCCATGGCACTATAATCCCCACCACACCTAATGGTTGGTAGAGTATCCGGGCTTTAGCTGGTTGGAATAATAGGGAAACAGGTCTTTTTTCTGGTTTCATCCAGCGTTTAAGTTTCTTTCTGGCGTGCCGGATAGCCGCGTAGGAGGTAAACATCTCTAAAAACCTGGTTTCATCAAGGGTGCGGCAACCAAAATCCTGGCCAATTGCCTGAGCGAGTCTATCGCCATGAAGATCCAGCATTTTCTCCAGCGAGGTCAACCATTGCTTCCTCAGATTAGCCTCAGGAAAGGGTTGTTTTTTACATGCTTGCTGCTGGTTTTGAAACAGCGTTTGAGGTGTCCCAGGCATAAAGGCTCTCTTTTTTTACTTTGTGCTATCTAACCATAAAAAACTTTCGAGATAAAGCGCTTAAAATCTGTCGCCTCTTCCCAAGTTGCTTTTAACGATGCTAAGAATGTTCAGCGATGAGTTTCCCTTAGGCCACTACTGGTTTCTGAGGCACATCATGGTTGCGGTCATACTTGCGATGAGTTTAGTTTGTGCAGAAGATTGTGCGTAAAACTTGCCCTCAGTGACCATAATATTTTTCCCAGGGCGAATAACCTTGGCGCTGGCAACAAATTTTTCTCCTACCGCAGGTGATAACAAATTGATCTTAAATTCTATGGATAAAACTTCAGCGCCAGCTGGCATCAGTGAAAAAGCCGCGTATCCACAGGCACTATCCATAATTGTAGCAATAATACCCGCATGGATATACCCATGTTGTTGGGTTAAATTTTCCTGGAAAGGGAGCTCTATACTCACTTCTCCAGCCTCAACGCTCAGTAGTTTTGCCTGGAGAGTTTGCATAATTAGCTGCTGTGTAAAGCTATCCAAAACCTGCTGTTTAAAATTCACATTTTGGGCAATAAAGTTTTGTCTGGTCATAATAAAGGAAGTTGGAACGAATTTTTACTGCACATGGTACTCCAAAATTGAAATATCATCAGTCAATTCGGTATCTGATCGATAGTCGGCTAATAATGTCTTAATCTCATTTAACCGGGAAGTTTTGTTTAATGGTCTGGAAACTGCATTTTGCAAGCCTAAGTTACCCCACATTTCTCCTGCGGGATTATTCGCTTCAGTAATGCCATCAGAATAAATATAGAAACAATCATCTTTGGTACTCTGGACAGTGATGATATTAAACTTTTCCGCCTTACAGGGTTTAATCCCCAACGGAATGTCTGTCGATTGGATGGTTTCTGTTACTTTTCCTTTAGCATCAATACAGAATACCGGTGGCAAGCCAGCATTAAGGACCCGGGTAGTAAAAGTCCGTGGATCTATTTCTAACAAGGCCGCACAGCAAAAATAATCAACGGGTAACAATTTAAATAATTTATTGCAGAGCTCGGCGGCAATTTTTTCGATAGCTTTACCTTTGTTGGCCATGGCGGTAAAAATAGATGCCGCTGGCACCGCACCCAGAGCGGCTGGCAGACCATGCCCGGTAAAATCACCCAGGAAAAGGTAATGCTTACCATCAGGTGAACGCGCTGCTTGTATGAGATCACCAGACAAAGAGACCAGCGACTCTGTCCAAAAATTTATCTGGCTTATATTATTATCAACATTATCCGTTAACTGATTAAACACATATTGTGCAAAAAGTGCTTCTCGATCTAAAATTTGTTGCTTTTGTAGCAATTCAGTATTAGTCGCACTAAGTTGTGTGTGGCTGAGTTGAATGAGCTGCAACAATTCACTCTGCTTGTGTTTCAGAGACAGAGTTTCAATAAGATTTCCATTGAAATTTTTAGCTGTAGAATAAAGCAGGGGAGAGTAGACAATGAAAATAATATCAACAATAAAATGATATTGACTTTTTGTCAGGAAGTGGCCCCAGAGTGTGACCACCACAATAGAGATTAAAAAGGCAGCATAAGCACGAATAGAAGCCGAGTAACTCGGCAGTGCGCCCATCAACACAAAAGCAACAATCAGGAACGGCACCAGTTGAAAGATAGGAATTTCAGTTTGTACCTCAACCAAACTCAACAAGCCCCAACTGATGCCTGCCACTATTGCACTGATAAAATACGCCCGGTCCCAATTTTTAATTTTTTCTTCAGGCGGGATATTGCGGTTAAAAGTTAAAACCAGCATCAACCTGAAACCACTGGCAATAAAAATCAATAACAACCACAGCAGTAATCCGCTATGACTGGTGAATTTCCATAGAAGTGCCGTGGTAATAACGGCTGTGATAAGACTTACTACCGTGACTGAAACACCGTTCGAATAGAGGATTTTTGTACACTCTATCCTAGTTTGATGATGCGGGTCCGCCAATTCATCAGACATGAATTCTTGGCCTCCATTGTTTTTGTTATTCTCATCATGAGGCGGAAATGAAATGTCATCCTGAAAGTTGAAGACTTTAGGTTGTCAGGGAAGGCTCCAACACCATCAATTTACCCGTGTTTTAAGTCAGATACAAGCCATAATGTCGAAAATAGGTTCGAATATAGTGTCGAAAAATCGCTGGAAGATAAAGTTTCAAGCGATCAGTGATAACGCAACGGTTGTTAATCTTGTATCGGTGCATCCGGATAATTCGCAACCCACCTTTTAATTTTAGCCTCAAGCACTGACATAGGTAATGCGCCGGAAAGCAACACTTGATTATGAAACTCCTTGATATTAAATTTGCCTGCTAACTGTTTTTCTGCCCATCTTCTCAAAGCCGTAATACGAAGTTGGCCAATTTTGTAGGCAAGTGCCTGACCCGGGATAGCCATATATCTTTCGACTTCCGCCACAACATCCGATTCTGCCATACTCGAATTATCCAGCATGTATTTTATGGCTTTTTCCCGACTCCAGCCTTTTGCATGAATACCGGTATCCATGACCAAACGCATAGCGCGTAACAACTCATCGCTCAATCGACCATAATATTGTAATGGATCGGTGAATAAGCCCATTTCTTTGCCGATGGATTCTGCATATAACGCCCACCCCTCGGAAAATGCGGTATAACTGGCGAAGCGGCGATATTTCGGTAATTGGGTCTGTTCCTGTGCCAGAGAAATTTGAAAATGATGGCCGGGTTCAGCTTCGTGTAGAAAAAGTGTTTCAACACCAAATTTAGGTTGCGCCTTCAAGTTAAAGGTATTGATATAAAATATCCCCGGTCTGGCTCCATCAGGTGTTCCAGCCTGATAGGATGCTCCCGCTGAAGATTGCGCTCTAAATTTCTCTACCGGACGAATTTCAAATGAGGCTTTTGGCATTTTATCAAAAAATTTCGGCAACACTTTTTCTACGATGGTTCTTTCTTTTTGGTATCGCGCCAAAATTTCTTTTTCATTTTTAAAATAATACTTGTCATCTTTTTGTAAATGTTTGAAAAATTCTGTTAATGTTCCTTTAAATTTTAGTTGTTTTTTAACCTGATTCATTTCTCGGTGGATTCGAGCAACTTCATCCAGCCCAATTTTATGGATTTGTTCGGCGGTTAAATCAGCCGTTGTAGTATGCAATTTAATATACCACTGATACCATTTTTTGCCATTTTTTAAACTTGATAATCCTGCACTTTGACGTGCTTTTAACAGGTATTTTTGCTGAATGAAGTCTCGCAATTTCTGATAAGCGGGGATGAGTTGTTGTTCAATGGCTTTTTTATACGCTTGCCTTATCTGTGTTCTTTCTTGTCCCCGGATAG
>CAZKUH010000105.1:0-7163 GCA_964555895.1 uncultured Enterobacterales bacterium | reverse complement strand
CATGCACCCCGAGCATGTGCGCTACCAAACTGCGCCACGCCCCGACACTTTCCACGGCTGGGGTTTGACAGAATATCGGATACCCCAGCGCGGAGCGCAATATTACAGTATCGTTTGATGTTTTTAAAGATAGATAATGACTTATTCTGATTTATTTTGAATTTACCACGGTTTGTGTGAAGTTACTTTCAAATTCCTGTCTTTATGCTATCGCTGTAATGTGGTTAGCTGAGCAACCTTATGGCTAGGTTGGCAAGATTTCTCCACTCTGGGCACCCAAAGCACGCCTTACCAGTCGCGGGGCAAGCTTTCTGAATGACAAGTAGCGTGGGTTCAAAATGACAAATGGTGTGTTATTTAACTATCAAAAAGAGCCATTTTATCGGTTCTTGAGTAATTCGAGCAGTTCTTCCAGTTCGGTTATAATGGAGGCGAGTTCTTTAGTGGCGACTGAGTTGTCATCGTCATCATTATCAATTTTCAGGCGAGCACCGCCAATGGTATAGCCCTGTTCATATAACAGGTGTCTGATTTGGCGAATAATCAGCACGTCATCCCGTTGGTAGTAACGACGGTTTCCCCGTCTTTTTACCGGTTTTAATTGGGGGAATTCCTGTTCCCAATAACGTAAAACATGCGGTTTCACTTCACACAGTTCACTCACTTCCCCAATGGTAAAATAACGTTTTGCCGGAATTTCAGGGAGTTCGTTGTTATTACTGATCTCCAACATATGCTTCCACTCTTGCCTTTAACTTTTGACCGGGACGGAAGGTAACAACACGACGTGCTGTAATAGGAATTTCTTCACCCGTTTTCGGGTTTCTGCCGGGTCTTTCGCTTTTATCACGCAGGTCAAAATTTCCAAAACCGGAAAGTTTCACCTGTTCCCCTCGTTCAAGCGCCGAACGAACTTCTTCAAAAAAGAGTTCGACCATATCTTTGGCTTCTCGTTTATTTAAACCAAGTTCGTCAAATAAACGTTCTGCTAATTCTGCTTTTGTCAGTGCCATTATCACTCCCTCAGAGTCGCATCTAGCTGAGATTTTAAGGTAGAAATGATATTTTCCATCTCTGCATTAACCTCATCATCATTAAGAGTGCGTGATGAATCGGAAAAAATCAAGTCTAAAGCGACACTTTTTCTACCAGAATCAACACCTTTGCCACGATATATGTCAAAGATTCGAGCATTTTTAAGATATTTCAACGCTGTACCCTGCACCACCTCTAGTAATTTCGAGATTGAGACACTTTCATCAATGATAATAGAGATATCTCGGGCGCTACTCGGAAATTTAGACCATTGTTGTAATTTTGGCAATTTTCTGCTGGAAATTGTCGCCAACTTCATTTCAAAGATAAATGCAGTACCTTTGATGGAGAAGGCATTTAGTACCGCTGGATGTACCGCACCTATCCAACCGACAAGCTCATCAGCGCAGATTATTTTGGCACTTTGTCCTGGATGAAGTGTTGGATGCTCCCCTTGAATAAATGAATATTGCATGTCTTCCAGGCTTTGTGAAAGTAGCGCTTCAACATCCCCTTTTAGATCAAAAAAATCAACTTTGTTACCATCGTATAGAGGCTGCGGAAGTTTCTCACCAAAAATCAGCCCAGCGATAACTTCTTCCTGAACTAACTGGTTATGAGTGGGAACAAACCTTAAACCACATTCAAATAAACGTATTCTGGATTGTTGGTGGCGTTGATTATGCGCTAATGTATTGAGTAAGCCTTGCCATAAAGAAGTTCTCATGACCGCAAGTTCTGTAGAAATTGGATTTAATAAGGGGAGTGCTAAAATATCTGGGTTAAGAACTTTCTCCAGTTTTTTATCGACGAAACTGTAACTAATAACTTCCTGAAAACCTCTCTCGGTCAGCACTTGTTTGTAGTTTTCCACGCCGATGTGATTTTCCGGCTGCGGAAACATACTTAGCGCCGCCAACGGTTTGTCTCCCACAATATGGTCGTAACCAAATACCCTAGCGATTTCTTCAATCAAATCCTCTTCAATAGCGATATCAAAACGAAAACCTGGCGGCGTGATTTGCCACTGTTCGTCACCACTCGAATCAATTTTCATCCCCAAACGTTGAAAAATAGACACAATAGTTTTGCCATCTACTTCCATACCCAACACTCTTTTGACCCGCTGTTGACGTAAGGTTACGGCGGATCTTTTGGGAAGAGACTCTGCCACTTCGGCAATAATTAAAGGGCCAGCTTCACCCCCGGCTATTTCTATTAATAACCCTGTCGCGCGTTCCATGGCCTTCATTTGTATCTCTGGGTCGACACCACGTTCATATCGGTGTGAAGCATCCGTATGCAGGCCAAATCGACGCGAACGACCAACAATCGCCAGTGGGTTAAACCAGGCACATTCTAAAAACACTTCGCTGGTATCATCTGCGACAGCCGAATGCTCCCCACCCATAATCCCTGCGAGTGCCAGCGGTTTTTCTTCATCGGCAATGAGTAGTACGTCAGTTTGAAGTACCACTTCTCTGCCATCGAGCAACACTATTTTTTCACCGTCTTTTGCCCAGCGAACATGGATCCCATGTGCCAATTGTCTTAAATCAAAACCGTGCATGGGGTGGCCTAGCTCTATCAAGACATAGTTGGTGACATCTACCACCGGGCTAATGGCTCTTATACCCGCTCTTCTGAGCCGTTCTACCATCCACAAGGGGGTAACCGCCTTGGCGTCAATTCCTGAAACGACACGGCCAATATAGCGGCCACAGCCATTGGTTGTATCAATATATACCGGCAATCGTTTGTCATGTTTTGGGGCAACAGGTATCACCTCCAAATCATCGAAAGGCAATTGGTTTAAAGTAGCAACTTCACGCGCAATACCGCGAATACCCAAACAATCGCCCCGATTTGGCGTTAAATCAATTTCAATCACCTGATCATCTAGTTTTAGATACTCTCTTAAATCTGTACCCACAACAGCATCTGCGGGTAAATTCATTAATCCAGAGGCATCTTCATTTAATTTGAGTTCATTAGCCGAACAAAGCATGCCAAATGAAGTCTCTCCACGAAGTTTGGCTTTTTTGATGGTAATATTACCTGGTAACACGGCATCAACGGTTGCTAATGGCGCTTTCATCCCTTTAAAAACATTCGGTGCGCCACAAACTATTTGACGCATTTCGCCATCACCCACATCGACCTGACAAATTTTCAATTTATCAGCATCGGGATGCGGGACAAAATCACTAATTTCGGCGACCACCACGCCGCAAAAATTTTCGGCAGCCGGTTCAATACCATCGACTTCTAACCCGGCCATGGTCAATTGCTCCGACAATGTCGCTGTGTCAATTTCAGGGTTAACCCATTCTCTTAACCACTGTTCACTTACTTTCATATTTTATGCTACCTTCTAAAAACTGTATTTATTTTCAGGGTTAATTGTTTTTTTAAGCGCTTAAGATCCATCGATCTGTATTCAGGTTATTTAGTAAAACTGACCCAGAAAACGCAGGTCATTTTCAAAAAACTGTCGTAAATCTTTTACGCCATAGCGCAACATGGTGAGTCTTTCAACGCCCATGCCAAAAGCAAAACCGGTATATTTTTCTGCATCAATACCGACCCCATTGAGTACCTTGGGGTGCACCATGCCACATCCTAACACTTCCAACCACCCACCTTGATTGCCAATACGAATATCCACTTCTGCAGAAGGCTCAGTAAAGGGGAAATAACTCGGTCGGAAACGAATTTCGAAATCATCTTCAAAAAACTGGTGTAAAAAATCATTCAGGATCGTCTTCAAATCAGTAAAACTGACGTTTTCATCAACCATCAGGCCTTCAACCTGATGAAACATGGGGGTATGGGTCATATCCGAATCACAACGATAGACCCTGCCTGGAGAAATAATTCTCAACGGTGGTTTGGAATTCTCCATGACGCGAATTTGTACATCCGAGGTTTGCGTGCGTAACATTCTACCGTCAGCAAAATAGAAAGTATCATGCATTGCTCTTGCTGGATGATGGGGGGGAATATTCAGCGCCTCAAAATTATGATAGTCATCTTCCACCTCAGGCCCTGTTGCAACGGTAAAACCAATTTGTGAAAAATAACCATTAATGCGCTGGATAGTTCTTGAAACCGGGTGTAACCCAGCACTTTCAATACCTCTCCCCGGTAGCGTCACGTCAATACTTTCTGCTGCCAGTTGTGCGGCAAGTTGCTGCTGTTTCAATGTTTCCTGTCGGGCATTAATAGCCTGCTGAATGGTTTGCTTGCCCTGATTAATTTGCGCGCCCATTTTAGGACGTGCTTCAGCGGATAACTTGCCCAGTCCTTTTAGCAGATCCGTTAATTTACCTTTTTTTCCCATGTAAATGACACGCACTTCGTCCAGCTGCTTCGGATCTGATGCGGCTGAAATGGCACTAAGTGCTTCACTGACAATGTGTTGCAAATCGTTCATTATATTTCCTGATTATTTTACTTTTAATTTTACTATCAATTTTCTTACTTGATTACCATCAACCTTAAGATGCTGCGACTAGCTCAGCATGAATTCATTCACTCAGCCTTAAAATCTTTCGACTGCGCGACCCTGCAAAGCACTGATCATGTTCGCGGGACCAGCTTTCAAGATGACAATTTATTCGCTTAGCGCGACAAGGCTCCTATCAACTTGGCATACCGAACCTAGTTGAGGAATCTTGCACCAGCAATATCTGCGCCTTTCATTTCTTTAGCCTACATGCCGGTTTACGATTGTTTGTTATCAACAATTTAATATTGAAATAATTTAAACTCGTTAATAAACTGAGCCAACTCTCAATTTAAAATAAAAAAGGGGAAGAACCATTTGGCGCTTCCCCTGAGAAGAATATTTTATACAACAGATTAGTCAACTAACTGTTGTGAATACTCTTATCTTACGCGGCCAAACCTGCTTTTGCTTGTTCGACTAAAGCAGTAAAACCTGCCTTGTCAAAAACAGCAATATCAGCAAGCACACGCCGATCGATTTCAATAGCGCTCTTTTTCAGACCGTTAATGAATACGCTGTAAGATAATCCGTTGGTACGGGCTGCGGCGTTAATACGCGCAATCCATAGACGACGGAACTGACGTTTACGTTGACGACGATCACGATAAGCATATTGCCCGGCTTTAATAACAGCCTGTTTAGCAACACGATATACGCGACTACGAGCACCTTGATACCCTTTTGCCGCCTTCAGGACTTTCTTGTGTCGGGCTTTAGCCGTAACACCACGTTTTACTCTAGCCATGTGATATTACCCCCTTACCCTGCAAGCATCTGACGGACCATTGCCACATCAGAAGCCGCTACCAAAGTAGTTCCTCTTAAGTGACGCTTACGCTTGGTCGACTTTTTCGTCAGAATATGACGTTTGTGAGAGTGCTTGCATTTGTAGCCTCCCGATCCTGTTTTTTTGAAGCGTTTTGCAGCTCCACTATCAGTTTTTAACTTAGGCATAATTGCCTCCTGTATTTCTGGCAGGTCGCACTGGCTAGTGCAGTTGCTACTCGTAAACGAGCAAACCTACTCAGTTTGTAAACTACCTGGGGTGCCCCATATTGAAATATATGAATAAAACAATAAAGGCGCTTTACCAAACCTCAGGCGCTCAAAACAGTCACTTTGCAGTCACTGTCATAGTCTTGCGACTATTTCTTTTTGGGGCTGACGACCATAATCATTTGACGTCCTTCCATTTTTGGAAAGGACTCGACAACACCGTATTCTTCAAGATCAGTTTGCACACGCTTTAGTAGATCGCGTCCCTGTTCCTGATGGGCCATTTCGCGCCCTCTAAATCTCACGGTGATTTTAGTGCGATCACCGTCTTCCAGAAACTCCCGGAGCTTTCTCAACTTGATGTTGTAATCTCCAATATCTGTTCCCGGTCTGAATTTAATTTCTTTAACCTGTACCTGTTTTTGTTTCTTCTTTGCCGCAGCTTTTTGTTTACTCTTCTCAAACAAAAATTTGCCATAATCCATGATTTTACAAACAGGAGGATCTGCCTGGGCTGTAATTTCAACTAAATCAAGACCAGCTTCATCAGCTTTCTGCTGTGCTTCATGCAGAGAAACAATGCCTAAAGGCTCTCCATCTGGTGCTACTAATCTTACTTGTGTTGCGTCAATTTCTTCATTTAGTCGATGTTCACGCTGTTTTCGACTTTGCTTAAAAGCAGGTTTAATAATTTATTCCTCCACTATGGCTCTGCCCAAACGGGCAATATCCTGTTCAAGATGCATGGCAAATTGCTCAAGTTTCATCGCACCAAGGTCTTTTCCTTCACGAGTACGTACAGCAATTTCACGATTTTCTACTTCGCGATCACCGATTACCAACAGGTAAGGCGTTCGTCCTATTGTGTGCTCCCGAATTTTAAAGCCGATCTTCTCATTTCTCAAGTCAAGATTCACCCTAAATCCCTTATTTTTAAGGAAATTGGCTACTTCTTGGCAAAAATCGGCCTGTTTGTCGGTAATGTTCATCACTACCGCCTGAGTTGGCGATAACCAGACAGGTAACTTGCCGGCATAATGTTCGATTAAAATACCTAAAAATCTTTCAATAGATCCTAAAATTGCCCGATGCAACATCACGGGTGTATGCTTGGCTCCATCTTCTCCGATATATTCGGCATCCAATCTCCCTGGCGTAGAAAAATCGACCTGCATGGTGCCACATTGCCAACCTCGGTCCAGACAATCCATTAAGGTGAATTCAATTTTTGGTCCATAAAAAGCGCCTTCACCGGGCAACTCATCCCACGCCAGATTTTTTGCATCCAAAGCATCCGCCAGGGCTTTTTCAGATTTGTCCCAATCTTCATCACTGCCGACTCTTTTGTCCGGACGAGTCGATAATTTGACCACGACTTTAGTAAAACCAAAATCAGCATAAACCTGATAAAGTAAATCGATAAAACTGGCAACTTCCACCTGGATCTGTGCTTCAGTACAAAAAATATGGGCATCGTCCTGCACAAAATTCCGAACCCGCATCAGTCCATGTAATGCACCAGAAGGCTCATTGCGATGACATGAACCAAACTCAGCCATGCGTAGTGGTAAGTCCCGATAACTGGTTAAACCCTGATTGTATATTTGTACATGGCAGGGGC
>CAZKUH010000104.1:0-7270 GCA_964555895.1 uncultured Enterobacterales bacterium | reverse complement strand
ATCGTGCCGGAAAGCGCCGGTCTCCCCGCCATCCACCCGGCCCTGGGCGTCGAGATCAAATCCACATTGGATTGTTCCAGTGCGCCACCACGAATACCACCAAAACTTGAGGTGCCAGCTTCCCCGGCAAGTGCGACCCCACTATCGAGTGTTTCTGTCCAGGAGGTGCCGCCTTGTTGTTGTAAACCCTGATTATTAGGAAACCTCGCCAAAGCAATTTTCCCTAAAGCGGTTTGTTGACCATTACTGTAATTTGCCCGAACAACCCCAAATTCACTGATATCCACGCTGGTTAATCGACCAATAGGAAAGCCATCCTGACGTAAGGTATTTACGGTAAAAGGTGAAGAAAATTGAGTCGGCCCATTATTGGCATAATCCATAGTGATCACCTGAGTCGGATCGGAACCATTAGTGAACCCTAAAGCTGATGAAGTCATGGGTGTAGGCGATTCAGAAACAAAACTACCGACATTATTAAAAGTGATGGTACCGTATAACTGACCATTAGCGCCTGCCGTACCCCCGGCTACATCCACAGGATTACCATCAACATTGAGATATTGTGCCCAGGTGTTGGGATTGGCTTGGTCTTTGATATAGAAAAAACTGGCGATATGTGCCTCACCTAATGAATCATAGATAGTGACAGAAGTTGAGGCGTTGAATGTTGTTGGTGCCGTGGGATCAAATAATGCCGGGTTCAAATTAGTGCCATTTGCAGGGACATTCACAGCCAACTCAACTTGTGAGGTACTGGTTGGTGCACCAGCAGTATCCGGGAGTCTTAAAGGAACGGTACTACTTAAACTTGTCGCTGTTACCGTACCATCGGGATTCACTGTGAAAGATCGCAGTGCTTGCCCTGCACCATTGACCACAAAGCCATTGGCATCAACACCGAATGAGCCTGCTCTGGAATAGATTAATTCGTTTGAAGTGGGATCACTAGCCAGCACAAAGAAACCCTCACCCTGAATGGCTAAATCCAGAGTGTTTCTGGTGAAATCAAGATTACCCTGTGAAAACTGTTGTGCAACACGAGATAATAATGAACCACTGCCAATAGCGCTACTCGAGGTGCCCAAAGCTGAATTGGCAAAAATATCAGCAAATTCAGCACGGGATTCCTTGAAACCGGTAGTACTGACATTGGCGATATTATTCGTTGTCACGCCGAGATCCGCTTGCGCTGCATTGAGACCACTTAAAGATGTATTAAAAGACATAATTACTCACCCTGCTGTTATCAAAATATTAAATTTCTAAAAAATCAGTTACTGCGAAGCTAAACTCATTTATCATCCTATCCGGCTGACATCTGAAAGGTTCACGGGACCCAATCCAAGCAGATTCAAAACCACACCATCGACGCCGCCTAAAGAAACGCTTTCAACCCGAGCGGCTATCAAAGATTGAAACTGAAAATTCTCTCCCCCTTGGTTTCCATTCACAGCCACTTGATAGATACCCTCAGCAACACGATCTCCGGCTTCGTTAGTGCCATCCCATGACCAATTGGCTTCAGCAGTATTAATATCACCGAGGTTTATTTTTTTAATCACTTGTCCACTCTCATCGGTAATGGTCAAGGTCGCATTGGTTACCGGAGCAGTCAGACCACCCACGATACCAGAGGCTCCACCTTGAGCATCAAGGTAAACCACATCGGCGGGTACCATCACTTCATTGCCCACAAGTGTTGACGCTTGCAATGCTTGATTAGAACTTAAGGCGACCGACAAATCAGAAAAACTGCTCTCTAGTCGCCGTAGACTGTCAACACTACTAAACTGGGCCATTTGTGCGATAAATTGACCATTGTCCGACGGCTTGAAAGGATCCTGATTAGCCAGTTGCTGGGTCATTAATTTCAAAAAATCAGACTGCCCTAATGAGGTTTTGCCAGTAGAATTATTAGCCTGATTCTGGCTTCTTAATCCAATCTGTGAGTAAATATCGTTTTGTACATCATTAATTGGCATATTAAATTCTCCTAAAACTTTCGTTTATCAAGATCCTAAACGAATGGTTTGTTGTATCAGTTGCTTGGCAGTGTTTGCGACCTGAATAATGGTCTGGTATGAACGTGACGCTTCAATCATGTTGGTCATTTCTTCCACCATACTGATGTTGGCTACAAACACATTACCGTCTTTATCAGCCAGTGGATTTTCAGGTTGATGTCGAACAATCGGATTGGCTGTACTCTCGATAATCTCTGTCACCCTCACCCCAGCACTCGATTGTCCAGAAAGCGCTGATGAATACCTGCTAAATTGCCCGTTTGCTGCCAAAAAAGCTGTCTCGAAAACTGGATAACGCGCTTTATAAACATCCTTGGCTGATCCGGCCATGACATCAACATTAGCAAGATTACTGGCGGTGGTATTCAATCGTACAGACTGAGCAGAAAGTGCAGAACCGGCGATATTAAAAATTTCTGATAAGCTCATGCTTTACTCTCCCCGTATTGCTTTGATCAAACCTTTTATTCGTCCATCAATAATTTTCAGGCTTAATTGATAATCAAGTGAATTCTGCGCAAAAGCCATTTTTTCCTGCTGCATATCAACCGTGTTTCCATCCCCGGTGTCGGGTTGGTATGGCACCCTATAGCGGATATATTCTTCAGCCAAAGTTGAATCAGATTCCATTGAGCCAGCTCGGGATGTCAATGCCCCCAGAGTCTTTTTAAAATCGAGGTCTTTAGCTTTATAGCCTGGTGTATCTGCATTGGCGATATTACTCGCGAGCAATGAAGCACGTTTTTCTCTCAGCAATAAAGCAGTCGGATGTATCCCTAAAGCCTTAACCAGATTAATTGCCATTGTCATGACCTCAAAATTTCTTCAGTATTGATGCGTTTTTGCAATAGCCATGCCAGCATAATTTCATGCGCTCATAATGGTTATTTCATATCCGCTTTTTTATTCTGTAACAGCTTGAAGTGCATAGAAAATTTAATACTTTCTGCTGCCTTGATGAATCAGGGTGTGTTTTCAGTATCGCCCTGATTAAAGGCATGGGGCTCATATTGTTGTATTACCACCATCGGTAAAACCAGAGTGATACTGGGAGAGATACGGCATGATTTGTCACCTGGAACACAGGCAGTTGCTTGCCACCTTTGCATAAAAGCGGCAATAATTCACAATTTATTTGATGAGGAAATCAGGATTTTAAACGATAAACAATACCGGGATTACAGCGGATCATTTCAAAATCGTCAGAAAAACCCGCTGCTGACTCTGAAGCGCCTAAAAACAGATAGCCACCGGGTTTCAATGTTTTGCCAATACGCATCAAAATATCTCTTTTTAATTCTGAAGAAAAATAGATCAATACATTTCGACAAAAGACCACATCAAACTTCCCCAACGCATGATAACTGTCTTTTAAATTTACCTTGCTAAATTGTATACCTTGTCTGATAGCATCGGTGACTCGGAGTGTACCCACTTTGTCGGATTGCACAAAAAAACGTTTCTTTCGTTGTTCTGAGAGTCCTCTAACTAAAGCCAAGCTATCAAATTCTCCTTTTTTAGCCTGCTTTAAAATACGATCTGAAAGATCCGTAGCGACAATGTCAACCTTACCTTGATACCCCGCCACTTTTAAGCGCGCTTCCTCAAGTACCATCTTAATGGAAAATGGTTCTTGTCCTGAAGAACAAGCGGCACACCAAATCCTTACTCGATTCTTTGAGTCAACTTCAGGTAAAATCTGCTTGAGTAAAATTTCGAATGGATAGCTATCACGAAACCAGTTGGTTTCATTTGTGGTCATGGCGTCGATGACATCCTGTAACAACAAGCTATTTCCACGCAACTGTACTCTGCTGATAAGTTCTGGCAGAGAATTTAATTGATGAATTTTGAGCAGACGATTAAGCCGACTTGAAACCAGATATTGTTTTGCACTGCCTAGCATAATACCCGTACGAAATTGTAAAAAGTCGCAAAATTTTTGGTACTCTGCTGAGGATAAATTTTCCATTGGAAATGGTATATTGCCTTATTGAATCGGAGAAAAGAATAACACTAACCGTGGTTATTGATTAAATCGCTCATTCACTGCGCCCGCTAACTCATCAGGATCAAACTTAGCGATAAAGCGATTCGCTCCCACCTTCTCCACCATAGCCTTATTAAAAACACCACTCAGGGAAGTGTGTAAGATGACATAAAGATCGGCCAAAAGCGGGTTGGCTCTAACCTCAGCGGTGAAAGTGTAGCCATCCATCTCAGGCATTTCAATATCAGAAATAACCATCAAGATTTCATCCGTTACTTTTTTACCCTGTTCGGCAATCCCATTCAAATAGTCGAGAGATTCCTTTCCATCCTTGACCACCACGGTTTTTAATCCGAGTTGCTCCACCGTACGTTTGACCTGATTTCTGGCAACAGCAGAATCATCTGCAATCAAAACGATACGTTCTTCAACTGGTGTTTCCTGGGTTTCTAGAAACTCTTCGCTGATTTGGGTACTTTTGGGTACAATTTCAGACAACACCTTCTCTACATCAATAATCTCAATCAATTGTTCTTCGAAGTCAGTCACGGCTGTTAGATAATTATTTTTTCCAACGCCCGATGGCGGCGGGTGGATGTCACCCCAACTCATATTAATTATTCGTTCGACCCCACTGACCAGAAATGCCTGCACCGTCCGGTTGTATTCGGAAATTACCACAAAACGCTCTGAGAGATTTTGTAAAGGTGCTCCACCAATAGCCATGGATAAATCGATAACTGAAACGGTTTCCCCTCGAATATGTGCTACACCTCGAACAGAAGGATGCCGTTGGGGAATTTCGGTAAGTTTAGGACATTGCAGCACTTCCCGGACTTTAAAGACGTTGATACCATATATTTGTTTTCTTCCTAATTTAAAAAGCAATAACTCCAGACGATTCTGCCCAACCATCTGCGTTCTTTGATTTACATTATGTAAAACACCAGCCATGCTTGACTCCGACATGAGAAAGAAGAATAAATAAGCTCACAAACAACTACCTCAGCAAGCAAACAAGTTTGCTAATTACGGCATAACATTTGCATCTTACTGTTCACAATTAGTGACCGCCAATATATCGTCGGTCACTACAAACAAAATTGATATGCTAAGCATAGGACATCTTTTGAAAATTGCCGCACCAAATTGCTATTTCAAGCAGTATTTATATACTTTGATGATGTTGTTGCTAAGCTCTTCGGCACTCGCTGGACAATCTTTAGTAGAAATACGACAAGGCAGTTATCAATTCTTACTAAAATCATTGATAGAAAAAGGTAATATCCCTGAAAATTTAAAGATTTCGGTAACAGCACCTGACCGAAGATTGCGACTGGCGCTCTGTAAAGAAAAAATTGCCTATTTCAAACCACAACGCGCTGCTTTTATTGGCAATACCACTGTGGGCATCAAGTGTGACACCCCTCGCTGGCAAATCTATTTACCCGCTAAAATTATCCGACTTGCTGATGTTTGGGTCCTTACCCAAACAACCCGGCGCGGAGAGGCTATCACTGCTAATATTACTCATCGTGAAAAGAGAGCACTAAATCAACGCACTACCCCCCTTACGCCAGCTTTCAATAATTTCAGCGGTGTCAAGGCCGCACGCAACGTTAGAGCCGGTGCCATCCTGTCCAGCAAAGATATTTGTCTGGTCTGCAAAGGAGACAAAATAGAATTACAAGTCAACAGCGATAACCTGAAAGTGAAAATGTATGGCGTCGCCATCGATAATGGCATTCTTGGCGACCAGATTACTGCTCGAAATAGTGCCAGCAAAAAAATGGTCACTGGCTTGGTGACAGCCGCTGGCGTACTGGAAATATCACTTTAACTGCGGGGAATTTCTATGAATATAAAACGATTTAATGAGCAAAAATTACTAAAGAAATGGCATTGGCTGCCGATACTTGAAGTGTATTTCCCGTATTGTGAGACCAACAATGGATATTAAACAACTTTCGGCTGCTAATTTGCAGAACCAATTAAAATCTGAACAACGTGGCGTGAAGCTTGAAGACTCAAGTATTAACAAAAATAATCAACAAGTTAGCAATGGCGATAACAACAGTAATACAACAAAAGTGACGGATCGCGTGGATATCTCCGCCCAGGCTCAAAAAGTACAGCGAGCGGTAGATTCATTAAAATCAGTCGCTGATGTAAATGTACAGAAGGTCACTAGCTTGAAAACTGCTATAAGTTCTGGCAACTATCAAGTAAACAGTTCAACCACAGCTGACAAACTCCTCAACATCGAACTTGGATTTCGTCAATAATTCCAGATAAGTGAAACTATGAACCCGCAAAATAATCTAATGCCAGAACTTGTGAAGCAACTGCATCAGGCTTTGTTTCAGGAGAGCAGCACTTTTGATCAGCTCTCAGCGTTATTATCTGTAGAAAGGAAAGCTTTGGAACAGCAGCAAATTGATGCGGTCATCAAATTTACCGAAAAAAAACAGTTACTGACTAAAAATTTGGAGAAATTAGCCGAAGTCAGGCTGATCTTGCTCGACAATCTGGGTGTAAGCCTGCCAGAAATGAATAGTGATGATGCGGCACCGAATGTATCAGCCACTAAAGTACCATTAAATTCAAACTTCGAACTGCCTATAAATATCATCCATCTTTGGCGTGAAGTGCTCAAAAAAGTCACTGTTTGTCATGAAAAAAATAGTATCAATGGCAAGATCATCAAGCAAAGCCACAGTAGCGTGGCACGTTCTTTACGTTTACTTAAGAGTCAATCTCGTGATCTGGGCCTCACCTATACCGCCAAGGGTCAAACACATGCCCGTTCTTCTTCTGTCAATGTACTCAAAGCCTGATTTTCTATTTTTTAAATATTTTGTACATTCTAAGGATTGAATATCCCAGAAAGCCACCCACCAATAAAAATTCACCCAACAAATATTTCCAGCCCACCGGATCAGATTTGTGATACCAAAACAGAAAAATGCCCACTAAAAAAATGATTAAACTCAGAAATGAGTAATTTTGTAATCGTCGGTTAATTTCCCAACGTCTTCTGCTCGTGGCTCGTTCGGTGAGTTCATCATCATTTGTGGCAATAGGCGCACCGCACTTAGTACATTTCGCGGCTCTACTAGACACACGTTTATTGCAAGTTGGACATTGAATGAGCGACATTAGTTGAAATCATAAAGCATAAAGTATGTATTATCACCATTTATGATTTTTTTGGCAAATCTTACTTGCAACAATTTATTATTAAGGCATTATA
>CAZKUH010000103.1:0-7273 GCA_964555895.1 uncultured Enterobacterales bacterium | reverse complement strand
AGTTTGGTTATAAGTCTGTCATGCAAGTCCCTAAAATTTCCAAGATCACCCTGAACATGGGTCTTGGAGAAGCGATTGGGGATAAGAAAATAATTGAACATGCATGTGCAGACCTGACCGCAATCTCTGGCCAGAAACCAGTGGTAAACAATGCCCGTAAATCCGTTGCTGGATTTAAGGTCCGTGAAGGCTGGCCGATTGGTGCAAAAGTTACCCTGCGTGGTGATCGTATGTGGGAATTCCTTGATCGCTTGATCAATATAGCGATTCCTCGCATCCGTGATTTTCGTGGTCTGAATCCAAAATCGTTTGACGGACGTGGTAATTACAGCATGGGTATCAAGGAACAGATTATGTTTCCTGAAGTCGATTACGACAAGGTCGATAAAATCCGTGGTATGGATATTACTATCACTACAACAGCAAATACAGACGAAGAAGGCAAAGCACTTCTGACTGCATTTAGCTTGCCGTTAAAGAAATAAGGGGACGAAATCATGGCTAAAACATCTATGATTGAGCGTGAAAAAAAGCGCACAAAAACTGTCGCAAGATTTGCAGAAAAACGGACCGCAATAAAAGCAATTATTGCTAACGTAAATTCTTCTGACGAAGAGCGTTGGGAAGCCCAGGTAAAGTTACAGAAATTACCTCGGGATGCTTCTCCAAGTCGACAACGACGTCGTTGTCGTCTCAGTGGTCGTCCACATGGTGTCTATCGTAAATTTGGCCTTTGTCGTAACTTTTTACGCGAAGCTGCCATGCGCGGTGATGTTCCCGGCCTGACCAAGGCTAGCTGGTAATCAAAAGGAGAACCAGAAATGAGCATGCAAGATCCTGTCGCCGACATGTTAACCCGTATTCGTAACGGTCAGTCGGCACATAAAGTAATAGTCGAGATGCCAGCTTCCAAGCTAAAAAAAGCTTTGGCTGCCATTTTAGTAAAAGAAGGTTATATCAAAGATTTTTCAGTAACCGAGGATATTAAACCTGTTCTTAGTGTTGAATTAAAATATTACGAAGGCAAACCGGTTATTGAGATGATTAAACGCGTCTCCAAACCCAGTTTACGTATTTATCGTAAAGCCAATGATTTACCCAAAGTCATGGGTGGATTGGGTGTTGCCATCGTCTCTACTTCGAAAGGTCTGATGTCTGATCGCGCAGCGCGCGCGGCGGGTCAGGGCGGAGAAGTATTGTGTTTCGTTTCTTAAGGAGTGCTGAGCAATGTCTCGTATTGCAAATAGCCCTGTAGCAGTCCCTGCTGGCGTTGAGCTGAAAGTCAACGGTCAGTTGGTTTCTGTCAAAGGCGGAAAAGACACTTTGGAACATCAAGTGCATAAAGCTGTGGAAATATCTTTCAAAGATAGTGTTTTCAGAGTGAAAGGTAAAGAAGGTCAAAACAATTCTGAAGCACATGCGGGTACGGCTCGTGCGCTCATCAATAATATGGTGGTTGGTGTTACTCAGGGTTTTGAAAAAAAATTAAAATTGCTGGGCGTTGGTTATCGAGCAAAACTACAAGGTAAGGTTATTAACCTGACTTTGGGTTTCTCTCACCCAGTCAATTACGCTGTACCTGAAGGTATCACTATCGAGATTCCTTCAAATACAGAAATCGTCGTCAAAGGCGCGAACAAGCAGTTGGTTGGCCAGGTAGCGGCAGATATCCGCGCCTATCGTCCACCGGAACCTTATAAAGGTAAAGGTGTTCGTTATGTTGACGAATATGTACGTCGCAAAGAAGCTAAGAAGAAATAGGGGTAGAGCATGGACAAGAAAACCGCAAGGTTGCGCCGTGCTAAGCGCAGCCGCATGAAGATAAAAGAACTCGGTGCAAGTCGTTTGGTGATACATCGTACGCCACGACATATTTATGCCCAGGTTCTCAATGGTGACAATGGCGAAGTTCTGGCTTCTGCTGGCACCACAGAAAAAACTATACGTGACGGATTAAAATATTCCGGTAACGTTGATGCAGCCAAAGCCGTAGGCAGTGCTGTCGCCGAACGTGCGCTGAAAGCAGGCGTTACAAATGTTGCTTTTGACCGATCAGGATTTAAATATCATGGTCGTGTTCAAGCGCTTGCTGATGCTGCTCGCGAAAGCGGCTTAAAATTCTAAGGGTGTAGAAGATGGCTAGAGAATCAGATAATCCTGAAGGCTATACAGAAAAGCTGGTTAACGTCAATCGCGTTGCCAAAGTTGTAAAAGGTGGTCGTATTTTTGGTTTTACAGCATTGACAGTTGTCGGTGATGGCCAAGGTAAGATTGGTTTTGGTCGCGGAAAAGCACGTGAAGTTCCCGTCGCCATTCAAAAAGCAATGGAAGCGGCCAAACGCAACATGATTTCTGTTGAATTAAAAGATGGTCACACCTTGCAACATCCTATTAATGGTCGCCATGGTGGAGCTAAAGTTTATATGCAACCAGCATCCGAAGGTACTGGCATTATTGCCGGTGGTGCGATGCGTGCGGTATTCGAAGTGGTTGGCGTACAAAATGTATTAGCTAAAACAATTGGTTCCACAAATCCAATTAATGTGGTCCGTGCGACTTTTGATGCATTGGCTAAAATGGTTACGCCGGATTCGGTTGCCGCTAAACGTGGTCTGAAAACGGAAGAAATACTGGATTAATATTATGGCTAAAAAGACGATTAAAATTACGCAAACTAAATCAAGTATTGGTCGTTTGCCTAAACATAAGGCAACCCTGACTGGTTTGGGGCTTCGTCGAATTGGACATACAGTTGAACTTGAAGATACTGCCTCTGTACGTGGTATGGTCAATCGAGTTTGCTATATGGTTAAGGTTGAGGGCTAAGTGATGAATTTAAACACCCTGTCTCCCGCAGAGGGAGCGAAGAAAAATCCAAAGCGCGTTGGTCGTGGTATTGGTTGTACCGATGGCAAAACGGCTGGACGTGGTCATAAAGGTCAGAAATCACGGTCAGGTGGTTTTCATAAAGTTGGTTTTGAAGGCGGTCAAATGCCATTAAAACAGCGTTTGCCCAAATTTGGTTTCACCTCCAGGAAATCTCTGGTGACAGCAGAAGTTCGTTTAAGTGAGCTGGCAAAGGTTAAGGGTGAAGACATTGACTTGATGACATTGCGACAAGCTGGTGTGATTAATAACGGCATTAAATTTGCTAAAATCATGCTTTCTGGAAGTATTGATCGTGCAGTAACAGTACGTGGAGTTGGCGTTACCAAAGGCGCTAAAGAAGCCATTGAAGCTGCTGGTGGAAAGGTAGAAGAATAATGGCTAAAGCACCAACAAAAGGTATGTCTCAAGCGGCGGGAAAAGGTTTTTCGGAGCTTAAATCTCGATTATTGTTTGTACTGGGTGCATTGTTTGTTTTTCGGCTGGGTACTTTTATCGCTGTACCGGGTATCGATGGTTCGATCCTCACCGCGTTGATGGAAAAGCAGGAAGGGACCATATTGGCAATGTTCAATATGTTCTCCGGTGGTGCATTGTCCAGAGCGAGTATTTTTGCTTTGGGGATCATGCCGTATATTTCCGCATCTATCATTATTCAGATCCTGGGTTATGTAGAACCCAAGTTGCAACAACTGAAAAAAGAAGGTGAAGCTGGACGTAAAAAAACCAATCAGATCACGCGTTATGCAACCGTACTGCTTGGGACTATCCAGGCTATCGGTATCGCAGTGAATTTCCCTGGTTTAGCACCAGGTCTGGTACCAAATCCTGGTTTTGGTTTTACTTTAATTGCGACGGTGAGTCTGGTTACCGGCACCATGTTTATCATGTGGCTGGGTGAGCAAATTAATGAACGTGGCATCGGTAATGGTATCTCTTTACTTATTTTCGCCGGTATTATTGCAGGTCTCCCACGGGCTATTGGTTCAATATCCGAGCAAGTGAGACAAGGTGATATGAGCTTTTTGGTGATGTTGCTCATTGGTGTGCTTGCAGTCGTAGTGGTTGGTTTTGTGGTGTTTGTTGAACGTGGTCAACGACGCATCGTGATTAATTATGCCAAACGACAACAGGGTCGCAAGGTTTTTGCAGCGCAAAGTAGTCATTTGCCTTTAAAAGTGAATATGGCAGGGGTTATCCCGGTAATTTTTGCCTCCAGTATTATTTTGTTTCCTGGGACACTAGCGCAATGGTTTGGCACAATTGAATACCTGAGTTGGTTACAAACATTGAGTGTGATGTTGCAACCATCGCAGCCTTTGTATCTGCTGTTGTATTCAGCAGGCATTATCTTCTTCTGTTTCTTTTATACCGCGCTGGTATTTAATCCACGCGAAACAGCTGACCAATTGAAAAAGTCAGGCGCCTTTATTCCCGGGATACGTCCTGGCGAGCAAACGGCTCGTTATATTGATAAAGTCATGACACGTTTGACTTTAATCGGTGCGCTCTACCTGACCTTGGTGAGTTTATTGCCAACAGCATTGAATGTCTGGTTTAACGTGACGTTTTATTTTGGTGGTACATCTTTGTTGATTATTGTGGTAGTCATCATGGATTTTATGGCACAGGTCCAGGCTCACTTGATGTCGCATCAGTATGATAGTTTACTGAAAAAAGCGAATTTCAAGAATTACGGGGCGGCTGGCCAAATCCGTTAATTTCTGTCGCAAGATAAGAATAATTAGTGGTTAATTGTTAAATCGGGAGAGAGAATATGAAAGTCCGTGCATCAGTTAAGAAAATGTGCCGGAATTGTAAGGTTATTCGCCGACATGGTGCGGTAAGAGTAATTTGTACAGACCCACGTCATAAACAACGTCAGGGTTAATAATGGTGAAGATGGCTTATTTTGAGGCTATCTTTTAGATTGGTTGATTTTTGGCTTTTGGGGCGTTAATATACGCGCCCTTTTAAGCTGCTAAACCACTAGTTATATTGGAGTTCGGTAAATGGCCCGTATTGCAGGCATAAACATTCCAGTGCAGAAGCACGCAGAAGTCGCGTTGACATCCATTTATGGTATCGGTCGACAAACTGCGCGTGATATTTGTACTGCAAGTGGTGTTGCGGCAGACACAAAAATTCGTGATCTGTCTGAAGACCAGATTGATAACATTCGCACAGAAGTTGCTAAATATCAAACTGAAGGCGATTTACGTCGTGAAGTTTCCATGAACATTAAAAGGTTGATGGATCTTAAATGCTACAGAGGACTACGTCATCGCCGTAGTTTACCGCTTCGTGGACAGCGTACCAAAACCAATGCACGCACACGAAAAGGCCCTCGAAAGCCTATTAAACGATAAAAGTTCATCGGGAAATTATAAATCATGGCAAATATACCCACTCGTAGCAAAAAACGAGTCAAAAAGCAGGTCTCAGATGGACTTGCACACATACATGCATCGTTTAACAATACGATTGTAACTGTCACAGATCGTCAGGGGAATGCACTGGCTTGGGCTACTGCAGGTGGCTCTGGTTTCCGTGGTTCTCGTAAGAGTACGCCTTTTGCAGCGCAGGTTGCAGCGGCTCGTGTTGCTGATATGGTCAAAGAAATGGGCATGAAGAATCTTGACGTTTTCGTCAAAGGTCCTGGCCCTGGTCGTGAATCAGCAGTGCGTGCATTCAATGCAGCGGGTTTCAAAGTGAATAGCATCACTGATGTAACCCCTATTCCTCATAATGGTTGCCGTCCGCCCAAAAAGCGTCGCGTGTAATAGAGCAGGTATTCGGAGAGACAAATAATGGCAAGATATCGTGGCCCAAAACTGAAACTGGCACGTCGAGAAGGAACAGATCTGTTCCTTAAAAGCGGCGTTCGGTCTATCGATAGTAAATGTAAGATTGATACCCATCCAGGTCAACATGGTGCAAACCGTGGCCGACTTTCTGATTATGGCTTACAGTTACGGGAAAAACAAAAAGTGCGACGTATTTACGGGGTGTTGGAAAAGCAATTTCGTATTTATTATAAAGAAGCTGCGCGTATAAAAGGCGCAACGGGTGAAAATTTATTACAATTGCTCGAGAGTCGCCTTGATAATGTTGTTTATCGTATGGGCTTCAGCTCAACACGGGCAGAATCACGACAGTTAGTTTCGCATAAATCTATTTTAGTGAATGGTAAAACAGTTAATATTCCCTCTTATAAAGTAAATGCGGAAGACGTTGTTTCTATTAGAGAAAAAGCTAAAAAACAAGATCGTATCAAGGCTGCCATGGAATTGGCGGGACATCGAGAAGCAATAAACTGGGTCGAAGTTGATGAGAAAAAAATGGAAGGTATCTTCAAGCACATGCCTGAGCGAACTGATCTTCCGGCAGAAATTAACGAAAACCTTATTGTGGAACTTTACTCTAAGTAATCTTTCAGGAGAGAGTATTTATGCAAAACTCTGCAATTGAGTTATTAAGACCGCGTCAAATCACAGTTGAACAAAAAAGTCCAACCGTGGCAAAAGTTGTACTCGAGCCTTTTGAAAGGGGCTTTGGTCATACGTTAGGTAATGCCTTACGTCGTATTTTACTTTCTTCCATGCCAGGGGCTGCAGTTGTTGAAGTCGAAATTGATGGTGTATTACACGAATATTCTTCTATAGACGGTGTTCAGGAGGATGTGCTTGATATTTTATTGAACCTGAAAGAATTAGCTATTTCACTGGAAGATAAAGATGAAGCAATTTTAAATTTATCTAAATCTGGTGATGGTGTTGTAACTGCAGCTGATATTGAAGAACAGGCTGGTGTTGAAATTCATAATCCTGAACATGTGATTGCCAATTTAAATGGTGGCTCTATCAACATGCGTTTAATGGTGAGAACTGGGCGAGGTTATGAACCCGCTTCAAGCCGAAGAAATTCAGAAGAAGATACTACCATCGGTCGGTTACAACTTGATGCCAGTTTCAGCCCGATGAAACGTGTTTCTTATACTGTTGAATCAGCTCGAGTAGAACAGCGCACCGATTTGGATCGACTGGTTCTGGAAGTTGAAACCAATGGTACTATTGATCCTGACGACTCAATTCGTCGTTGTGCTACTATTTTACAGGAACAGTTAGGTGCCTTTGTTGAACTCAAAGATGAAAGTAATATTGAGCCAGAGCAGGAAGAACCCGATGTTGATCCGATTCTACTGCGTCCGGTTGACGATCTTGAATTAACAGTACGTTCAGCGAACTGTTTAAAAACTGAAAGTATTCACTTTATTGGTGATCTGATCCAGAGAACTGAAGTTGAATTACTGAAAACGCCTAACCTGGGCAAAAAGTCGCTTACTGAAATTAAAGATGTTCTTGCCTCAAGAGGATTGTCTTTAGGT
>CAZKUH010000102.1:0-7287 GCA_964555895.1 uncultured Enterobacterales bacterium | reverse complement strand
TTACTCACGCAAACTATTCCAACGCAGATGTATGTGCTTATCGGCGGTTTTGGTTTTGCAGTGCTTATTTTGCTAATGATTGCTTGGTTGATGATTAAATATTCTATTAAATTACCTATCGGCAAGTTTTTTTCCAGCACTACTTACTTATTACTTGCGCTATCATTTATCCTGGCAGGTAAAGCGATTTCAGCCTTGCAGGAAGCGGCAATCATTGGTATTGCTCCTTTGCCCTTCGATTTTCAGGTGAGTTGGTTGGGCATCAATTCAACCTGGCAAGGTATCGGTACACAATTAACCATTTTGTTTTTGTCAGGGGTGCTGTTTGTTAAACAATGGCTCAAAGCTAAAGTTTGAACCATTGTTGCTGATTACTTCCCTGAAACAGTGCTGCCCTTTGCAGTATTGGTAAGTAGATCCTGCAAGATACCGCAATCTTTAATTGAGCGACTGGTATGGCATTTGGTGCGTAATACTATTAAGGTTTCTTTTAGCTCGTTCAGCTCGATGATGCGGGTGTGGATATCGACAATATGCTCATCCAGCAAATTATTGATTTCGGTACATTGCGTTTCTGGCGATTGCTTTAACTCGAGAAGCAACTTGATTTTTGCAAGTTTAATATCCAGGTTTCTGCAGCGCTTGATAAAGATGAGTTGATCGAGTGCCTTTTGATCAAAAAGTCTGTAATTAGCCTGGTTACGCTTTGATGCTGAGATTAATTGTTCTTTTTCATAGAAACGAATTGATTGAATGGAGCAACCCGTTATTTTTGCCAATTCACCGATTTTCAAAATAATGACTTTAATTGTTGACTCTATAGTGACTATAGAGTCTATACTGTTGAGTATGGAAATACAAACCACTCGCATTTTGCTGCGCTAGTGTTGGTTTAAAACACCATACCCGTGCTATGTTGATCAGGTTAGTTGAAAAATATGTCTGTTAAGATGAAAAAATGGTTGTTAATGTGGTTAATGGTGCTTATTCCGTTTCAAGCGGTGATGGCGGCAGTGATTGATCAACAACTCCATAAAACGGCTGATGAACATATTTTTATTTCCCAAAACCTTAATAGTGCAGAGGGTGAAACTGTAGGCAACATAACGGAAAATGATAATTCAACCAAAGTGCAGTACCATAGCAGTCATTGTAGTCATTTTCATGCAGATGCTCAATTATTTACCCCTATCGGTGAGGGCTTTATTTTCGCCCTTTATTCTCTAAAACCTATCGAATATAACTTCAAAAACTCATCCATTTACCTCTTGCCCAAACTAAGACCTCCCATCGTTTAATTCAAAATTTCATTTTTCAACACTAGCCGAGAGGTTAGTAACAATAATTTTCTGCCTTGCTAATTTTTAAGTTAGTTCAGAATGTCCAGGCAGATAGTGATGACTGAATTGTTTCCATGTTGCACAGGCTAGCCAAGTATGCAGGATGCCTATCATGGGATAATTTACGTCACATTTTCAACAAATGAATATTTAAAATAAATCGAGGATTTTCATGAAGTTACAATCCAGGCTCAAGCTAAAATTAATTGGCTTTGGCATTTTACTCAATTTTTCAAATTTTGCTTTAGCAATTGAAACTTCACCGTATCAACGGCTCATTTCAATTGTCAAAGATGCCATTGCTGTACACCCATTGGTTCAGTCAGCACAACAAAAAATGAATCAGGCTAGGGCGAATGCAAAAGCGAGCAAGCAACCTTTATACAACCCTGATATTTCCATAGACTATGAATCAAACGTAGACAACATTTCAACTGTCGGATTGTCACAAACCATTGATTGGTCTGATAAAAGAGCCACACTATCACAGATTGGTTTGCAAAAAGAGGCCGCTGTAAAGGCTGAATTTGTGTTAATCCGACAACAGGTGGCTGCCGATTTTCTGAAAAAAATCAATCTGTTTCATACGACCAGAAAAGCCTCTGCTCTTAACTCGCAACAAATAGCAACTTTATCCCAGTTTGTTGACATCGCCAAACGCCGCTTTAAAGCAGGGGATATCAGCCAGATTGAACTTAATCTCGCCTTACTTGTTTCTGGTGAAGTTCGTATGAATTCCGCCAAAATACAGGCGCAATATTATGCGGCTGACACAGCGCTTAGTGCATTGTTGAATTTTCGAAAAATTCTCATACCCGAAATTTCAACCTCGATGATCCAATCTGAAGATGAAGTGGTAGAACAGTTATTGCTCAATCATCCTCGCCTAAAACAATTGCGCCTGGCCACTCTGATAGCCAAAGCGCAAATTAAGCTGGCCAGTCGCAAAAGAACTGCCGATCCGACAATTTCTTTGAACGCAGGAAAAGAAGGAAAAGCCAATATTTACCGTGTCGGTGTCTCAATGCCATTATTTGTACGAAACAATTTTAATGCAGAAGTAGATAGTGCTATCGCCAATGCGGCCGCAGTTGAAGAAAATTATAGGAATAGCTATCGCAATATTTTAGTGGCGGTTAAAAGCAGTCACAAAACGCTGAGTTTAACGCTTTCAGCCTACAAAAACTGGGTCGGTCAGAGTCAAAAGGGTTTGCAACAACGTGGACAATTATTACAAAAATTGTGGAGAAGTGGCGACCTCAGCACCACAGATTATCTAGTGCAAATTCAACAAACTCTGGATACACAGATTGCTGCCGTCCGGCTTAAAGCGGATGTGATTAATGCCTGGATAGATTACTTATCTGCCTCGGGTCAAATTGATAGCTGGCTCTCTTTAAACTAAAGCTTGTAAAACGATTTAAACTTAACTGTAAATTCCAGTGAAAGCTGTGAATAGCAAAATGTGAGAACATGATGAAATTAACAAAATTAATCTTAATGAGTATTTTAGTATTCGCAAGCTTTTCTTTATATGCTAACGAACAAGCCAATGACGATGCTACAGATAATGAAACGGGTCTAGTGGAACTTGCCCCTAATAGTGATAGTTTGTTTAAAATAAAAATCCAGAAGCTACAATTGAGTGATGTTGCCAAAGAAATAACTTCACCCGGTGAAGTGGTATTAAACGCTTACAAAACAGCCATCGTCGCGTTACGGATTGATGGCCAGATTATTAAACGCTTAGTTAAAATGGGACAACAAGTGGTTACTGGTCAACTCCTGGCAACCATATCCAGTATTCCCATGTCTGAAGCACAGCAAGCCTATATCGTCAACGTCAAAGAATGGCGCCGCGTCAAACAATTAGGACGTCAAGTCGTCTCTGGCAAACGTTTTATTGAAGCACGATCCAAGTGGCAGTCCTCACAAGCGCGTCTTAAAGCTTATGGCCTGGATCAAGCTCAACTTATCCAATTAGAAAAAGGACAAACGCCAGAAGGTATATTTCAGCTTAAATCTCCTATCGATGGAGTCGTCATGAAAGATGATTTTATCGAAGGACAATATGCGGCAGCTGGTACACAATTATTTGTTATCAGTGACGAAGCTGATATATGGGTCGAAGCATCAGTATCGCCAAATCAGGCGACACAATTTTCCATCGGCGATCTGGCAGATATTGAACATGCAGGTGAGCGATATTCGGGAACAATTATCCAGCTTAGCCATATTATTTCTGAATCAACACGCACTCAGAAAATTCGTATTGAAATTGATAACAAGAAAGATCACTTACATCCGGGACAATTTGTCAGCGTTAGATTGCGCCAGGCTGAAACAGAGAAAAAGCTGGTGCTGCCAGAATCCGCATTGGTACGGACCCTGGACGGTGATTGGGGTGTTTTTGTAGAAGTAAAGCCACGCCATTTTGCACAAAAGGAAGTAAAAATATTAGGTCGACAAGGCAATATGAGGATAATCAGCGGCTTGGAATTGGGCACACCGGTTGTGGTTGAGGGTGCATTTTATCTATCGGCAGAGTTAGCAAAAGCTGGCTTCGACCCTCACGGTCATTAGGAGTCCAAAGATGCTTAATTCAATTATAGATTGGTCGGTAAAAAACCGATTGTTGGTTATTCTGGCGATTGTCATGCTGATGGTGGCAACCTTAATCGTATTACCAAAATTAAACCTCGATGCTTTTCCTGATGTGTCCAATGTTCAAGTGACTGTTAATACTGAAGCACAAGGTCTGGCTGCGGAAGAAGTGGAACAATTAATTACCTATCCTATAGAATCAGCGATGTACGCTTTACCGGATGTCGAAGAAGTTCGTTCTATTTCTAAAACAGGTTTATCAGTAGTAACTGTGGTTTTCAGTGAGGGAACTGATATCTATTTTGCTCGTCAACTGGTATTCGAACGTCTTCAAGATGCCAAAACGCAAATACCTGTCGGTGTGGGCACGCCTGAAATGGGGCCTAATACTTCAGGGTTAGGCCAAGTTTATCAATATATGCTAACCACCGACAATCCCGAAAAATTTGATGCCCTGGCTTTAAGAAGTTTAAATGATTGGGTGGTTAAACTGTTGTTGATGCCGGTAGATGGCGTTACAGGCATTCTTTCTTTCGGTGGCGAAGTTCGCCAATACCAAGTTAATGTAGCGCCGCAAAAATTACTGGCTTATGGTGTAACTATTGATGATATCTCAACCGCCATTGAAAATAATAATCGTAATGCTGGGGGCTGGTACCTCGATCGAGGATCAGAACAGTTGGTGATCCGGGGTGTTGGATGGGTCAGGGCAGGTGAGGAGGGGTTGCGAGATATTGCCAATATTCCGATTAAATCTGAAAACGGCAAGCTGGTGAAAGTTCTAGATTTGGCAGTGGTTGAATATGGAGGAGAAATACGCCAAGGAGCCGTGACAATAACTGTAAGGGATGCTAAAGGAAAAGCAAAATCTTTAGGTGAAGTGGTGACGGGAATCGTTATTAAACGGCTCGGGGCAAACACCAAAAATACCATTGATGGTGTTGCCGATCGAATCAGTATTGTACAACAGGCTTTACCCGATGGCGTTAACATAACACCTTTTTATGATCAGGGTGACCTAGTTGAAAAAGCAGTTAACACAGTAAGCAGTGCGTTACTAGAGGCTTTTATTTTCATTATCATTGTGCTGATGCTGTTTTTGGTCAATATACGCGCAACCTTGTTGGTTTTATTATCTATTCCACTTTCAATTGGCATGGCGTTAATGGCGATGATCTACTGGGGGGTGTCGGCTAACTTGATGTCTTTAGGTGGACTGGCTATTGCCATCGGCATCATGGTCGATGGCTCCGTGGTGATGATGGAAAATATTTTTAAACATCTTAGTCACCCCGATCCACGGCATCCGGATCATCATGTGGACGAAGCGAGTCTAGAAGTTGACAAGTTACTTATCGAACAAAATGCTTCAGGTATTGCCTTACGAATTCAGGAAGCGGCCAAAGAAGTCGCAAGTCCAGTTTTTTATGCGGTGTTAATTATCACCGTGGTGTTCTCTCCACTATTTTCACTACAAGGTGTGGAAGGCAAACTTTTTCAGCCCATGGCGATTAGTGTGGTGTTAGCACTATTGGCTTCAATGTTGGTCGCTCTGGTTATGGTGCCCGCCATGGCGAGTTATGTTTTCACCAAACCCGTGGTTGAAAAACAAAGTCCTATTATGAAACCTTTGGACAGGCTCTACAAAAAATGGTTGCCAAAAGTGCTAGAGAAAAAGAAGACGGTGATAGTTGGCGCCATGGCCATTTTTATTTCATCGATGGCAGTGCTGCCTTTTTTGGGAACCGAGTTTGTTCCGGAGCTGGAAGAGGGCACCATTAACATTCGAGTCACTTTGGCCCCCTCCAGCAGTATGGAAACTGCGTTGTCGTTAGCGCCTAAATTGGAAAAAGTGTTACTGGATTTTCCTGAAGTCACTTACGCGGCAAGCCGAATTGGGCGCGCTGAACTTGGTGGCGATCCTGAACCTGTATCCAACATAGAAATTTTTGTGGGTTTAAAAGCTGTTTCCGAATGGACCTCGGCCACTAATAGAAAAGAATTACAAGCATTAATGGAGAAGAAATTCGCTGTACATCCAGGACTGCTGTTTTCCTTCTCACAACCCATCGCCACGCGTGTAGATGAGTTATTGTCAGGGGTTAAAGCTCAATTGGCGATAAAATTGTTTGGTTCTGATCTGAAAATTTTGGCTGCTAAAGGTGCTGAAATTGAATCTCTGGTGAAAAAAGTGCAGGGGACAACTGGCGTCGCACTTGAACAAATCGCCGGCGAAGCACAATTAGTGGTACGTCCTAATCGAGATTTAATTGCAAAATTTGGCATACCGGTTTCCAAAGTAATGGATCTGGTTGAGGATGCAATTGGTGGAAAAACTGCGGGTAAAGTCATTCAGGGAAATGAACGTTATGATATTTATGTCCGCTTGAATCAGGCCAGTCGCAATAATATTGATGTGATCCGTAACTTGCGTTTGCAATCGGCGACAGGTGCCTGGGTGCGTTTGGGCGATGTTGCCACAGTTAACATCGAAAGTGGCCCGCCACAAATCAGACGTGATGATGTGCAAAGACGGGTAGTTATTCAAACCAATGTTGAAGGTCGTGATCTGGGTGGTCTGGTGACAGAGTTAAAGCAGAAAATTGCTCAAAACATTGATTTGCCAGCCGGTTATTCCTTGGTTTTTGGCGGGCAATTTGAAAATCAACGACGTGCCAATGCGCGCTTGATGATCGTGGTGCCGGCATCTCTAGGTTTAATCTTTTTAATCCTCTATTTCGCCTTTGGATCACTGTCACAAGGGCTTTTGATCATGGTTAACGTACCACTTGCCTTGATAGGCGGAATTTTTGCCCTGGCTATTTCAGGTCAATATTTATCCGTACCGAGTTCGATTGGCTTCATCACTTTGTTTGGGGTCGCTGTGCTCAACGGTGTTGTCATGGTAAACGCTATTAATCGACGTTTAGAGGATGGTATCTCTGTTTTTAGAGCAATTTTTGAAGGTGCCACCTCAAGATTGCGGCCGGTATTAATGACGGCAACCATTGCTGCTCTTGGACTCATACCATTATTGCTATCTTCAGGTGTGGGTTCGGAAATACAAAAACCACTGGCAACAGTAGTTATTGGCGGTTTGGTTTCATCAACCATACTGACGTTGTTTGTGTTGCCGGTATTATTCGCCGGGTTCTCTAAATCAAAAATTACTGATAGACGTTAGCCGTATGGTTTAACTTTGAGACAAATGATTCCTCCACCACCAGTCTGGCCATCACGTACTGATGGTGGAGGAATTTTCAAAGACGTTTTCGCTGAAATTTAGATATATACCCATAATCATTCAAAATGCAGGATTTCAGCAAGAGAAGAAGCGTACATA
>CAZKUH010000101.1:0-7321 GCA_964555895.1 uncultured Enterobacterales bacterium | reverse complement strand
CATTATCGATAAGAAAGATAACGCCAATTAACTTGTTTTTGTAGTAAGCCGACAATAATATATCGTTAAATTTTTCTAAGCGATCATTTATAAAATTATATTGTTCAATGGATATCTTTTCCAAATGCTTTTTTTCTGCAAAAATATTATAAAATGCTATCACTTTACTTAATTCATCATTGGTTCTAATCTCAATACCCGTTCTTTTTGCTTTATTAATTTGTGTTTTTAATGATCTTCTAAAATTTGTTTTAATGTCAGCTAAATCCAGGTTTAAGTCTAACTGTAGAGTATGCGAATAATTTGCCCTTCTAAATTTTCTTTTTAGAAAATTAATTGAATATAAAAAGGATTCCATCATTTTGAAATCAATATTATTTAAATAAGGGCTGATCTCAATTTGTACGAAACCTTTTTGTTCTTTTAATTCATTAATATGACGGTGCAGAGCATTCAAATTTATTGCTACAGGTCCCCATTCTATTCTCATTAAATTACCTAAAATAGGTATTTTTCTAATCCTTGCTAAAGAGTAAGCGATGATTCTATTGCCATCATAAGAACAGAAAATTTTATATTCGGGGTGTTGTGAATACTGTTTTAGCCAAGAGGGTGACTGCATAAAATGCGAAATTTTATTCCAGTATGATTCATCAGCCAGAAGTTGCGTAACACAACTGTCATTTTTTGGAATCATTTACAGGATTATCCCGGGTAGACAAAACATTCAGAGTATTTGCTATTTTAGATAACTGCATTTCAATATTCTGTAAATGTTTGGCTATTTCATTATCATCTCTTAATTGAGGTTTCTTATGGGGCTTTAATCTAATTATTTTTTCTGCTTCTGGCGAAGAGACTTCTCTATCCAGTATTGTTTGATTATCTAGTTGAGCCCATTGCAACTCACTGGCTGCATCATCAATTTGCGCAGTTGTAATCGATTTCAATCCATCAGCAAAAGCACATGTGAGCGCCGTATCACACATCATATTAATTTTTCTTGGTAAGCCATTTGTGCATTGAAAAATTCTGGTCAGTGAGTTATTACTGAACAAATCCAGCGTTTGCCCTGATCGCATTAAACGATAACGAATATATTCAATGGTTTCCAGCGAACCCAGTTCCTTTAAATCAAATTTCAATCTTATCCTTTGATTTAACTGTTCCAGTTCTGGACATTCAATCATAGTTCTTAATTCTGGTTGACCACATAAAATGATATTGATATTAATATTGGTTTCTGTCAGATCATTTGAGGCAAGTAATCTTAACTCTTCCAATGTGGCCATCGGCATTCTTTGCGCTTCATCGATAACAAATACTACCGATTTGTCGCTATGACTGGCAAAAAAATCTTTTAGGATTTTATATAATCTTGGCTTGGTAGGTTTTTCTGGTTTAGTTAATCCCAGTTGATCAACAACCACTTCAAGCAACTCGATTGGTGAAACCTGAGTTTGATTAATGGTCACGACGATAGTATCTTCTGGAACGGTTTTTAACAATCTCTGTAGTAATATAGTTTTTCCAGAACCTATCGCACCTGAAATCAATGTAAAATTATCTCGATTCCACAAAGCATAATTAAGATAAACCAGCGCTTTTTTATGCGTTCGACTTAAAAAGAGGAAATTTGAATCTGGTGCTAAGGCAAAAGGTTCTACCTCAAAATTGAAATGTTGTAAATACATTGCCAATCCTTATCTGTTGCCAATTCTTCCATTTGGCGAATAACTGACGCCAAGAAATATTGTGTTTGAATCAATGCTTGCATTTGCCACGCCAAGGATAAACGAATCTGCATTTCTTTTTTGCAATTGTAAAAATACAAATGTATTCTTGCTGATGAAATAATTGAAATATAAATTGAACCGTTGAACTTCGTTATTCGTTACCTGGGTAAGCGTTGTATCGAATATATTTTTTGAATTAAAGTAGGTGAAAGTCAAATTGGTATCGTAAGGACTATCAAATAAACGGGACAATCTATATTCAATAGAAAAATTCAGCCCTTTACGGGTTTCTTTATTTCTTGCCAGTGTGGAATCCAGATCCACTTTAAAATAGCTTAATCTACTGGTAATGAAGTCTTCCTGGATCTCATAACTTATTCTACTTTCTTTTATATTTAGTGTGCTACCAAAGTCACCAGAGCGATTATTAACGTTAATCGTGTTTGTACCCAGAGTATAATTAAAAATACTATCAAAACCTTTTCGATAAATAAGAGATAAAGAATGTCCTCTATTTAACTGTCTGGTGTAAAGAAATTGAACCAAATCGACATCTATTATTCTATCCAACTCAGTGGTTACTCTTGATTTACCTAAATCAAACCTAACTAGATTAGATTTCCCCGTTAAAGTCCAACGAGCAAATATATCTTCCTGTTTATAATCAATCCCTGTTCGGTTGGTAATATTTAATAATTCATCATAATCCGTATCAGATTTTTTAGCGAAAAATGAAATTTTGTTGGTTGCATTGATGGCACGATCATAACCAATGGAAAATTCATTAATTTTTCTTGAGCCATTTTGAGCATTTACAAAGGCATTTGTGGTGCCCGCATTAACAATGACAAATGAATAATCAATATTCAGTTTATCAGCGCCAGACAAATTCAGAAAATAAGTCGGTTTTACTGCGGTCACTTCAATATCGCGAAGATTATTAATTGCCTGGGTTAAAAATCTATTTTGTGGAACCTGAGATATACTTTCAACCGCAAGCAACTTGAAATTAGTTTCTTTGGGTTGATATAAAAAATTGCCGTTGAATCCACGAATATATTGATCATTAATGGTGTTTCGAGAAAATGAAGTGCGACCCAATAAACCTGAAGTTATATAGGCAAACTCTGCATCCGGCTCATTGTTTAAATTAAAGATTAAACCGGTATTTAAAGCGTAACCCTCGATATTATTAAGTGTTTGATTTAGGTTATCACTGTATCTGACATTTGAGAACAAGGTATATCGCCACTCGACAGCTTTTGCCAGAGGTGCCATCAAAACAAATAAAAAAATTGAAATGATTAATTTCATATAATTTCCCTAAAATTGATTTAAAATAACGCCAGCCAGTTTTTCTTTACCTATGGCTAATGCAGCATATTTAATTTCCTCTTCTGTACATTTTCCGTACGGAATAACCAAAACAACTCTATCACAAAGTTCAATCAAAATTCTGGTGTCGGCTGATTGAGAAATACTTGGCGCATCTATTATCGGATATCTATCTGGGTATCTATGTACTAATTCTGAAATAAATTTCTTCATTTTATCTGATGTGAAATATTCCGCAGAGTTTTCTCTCTCTAAACCTGATGGAATAATCCGTAATCTTGGAATTGGTGTTTTGTACAAGACTTCATCGACCTTCCAATCTTCAGATTCAAGATACTCAGTTAATCCTTTTTCTGTTTCAATGCCTAATAATTTATTTAATTCAGGACTTTGGATATTTGCATCAATAAGCGTCGCTGTTTTTCCTTCATCAAATGCGAAAGCTGAGGCTAAATTAGTCGCAATAAGAGAAGTGCCACCTCTTGGCACAACAGATGTTACCAAAGTAACAAAATTTGATCTTTCTTCAGGACATGATGCCAATAATCTTGTCCTTAAATTTCTATATTTATTTAATAAAATCTTATCTTTCATTCCCGCAAAAATAAGTCTTTTTGCGGTAAACTCATCGACATTGAAAACCTCGTCCTGAGACATTTTTGAAATTTGTTTTCTCGAAGAAACCAAGTCCTTAGCATCTTTTTTTCTGGGGATTGCATTAATAATTTTTTCAGACAACAAGTCATCAAGTATATCTTCCTCTGAACCAACAGACTTGTTTTTATGCATTGCCTTTAAATATGCAGATTCTAATTTGCTCATAATTTAACCCTGCAACCTTAACCAGATTGCGTAACCATAAATTGACCAGACAGCAATAACTGAAATAAATATGTAAATTGCATCATAGTAATTTTTTTGTCTTTCTGCTGGAGTATTGACATAGTAAACTGACGCTAAAACAGGCAAACCCAATTTATCAGTAATAATGCGTTCATCACGTATTTTTTGATCCAGTGTACTCAAACCAAAAACAACACCAATGGGTAATAATATGCTAATCACTAAACCGGCTAAAATAATATGAGCAAATCTGATACCTTTTGGCGTAACAGGTAAAGTTGCCATTTCCTGAATTTTAATGGTTAAGCCCTGTTTTTCGATATCAATTTCCATTGAAATATGTGCTTGTTCTCTTTGCTTTAACAAACGCTGATAAATATCCTGATTTACTTTATAATCCCTAGTTAACTCGGAGAGTTCTGCATCTACTCCGTTGATCCTTTCCATACGTTTCTGTTCACTAATCAATAGATTCTTTGTTTCATTTTCTTGCGACATTAATGAGGAAATTCTAGTCTTAGCTTTTGATAATTCCGTCCGCAACTCTGTGAAAATAGGATCATTGCTAAACTCAACCGAATCAACCTTGCGTTTTTGTGTTTTGGCTATTTGTTCAGCATTGATCTGTTGGTTCAAGTCGGAAATTTGTTCATTTAACTGAATAATATCGGGATAAGTATCCAGGTAACTTAATCTTAATTCATCTAATTTTTCTTTTAAAATAACAATTCTATCCTGAAGTTGCTTTATTCTAGCATTACTGGCAGTCGTGACAGCGCCACCCGCCAGCTCCTTGGTTATTGAATTTACACGACTTTCTTCGGCGAGAATGTCCAGTTTGTAATTCTCAAGTTTTCCACGTAAATTAGTAATTTTTGCCGTTACTTCTTTTTGTGAACCAGGTCTGGAATCCATATTTCTTGAACGAAAATCTTTTAATGCACTTTCTGCATTTTTTAATTTTTGGTGGTAAACCTTAACCTGTTTATTAATAAAAGCATAAGCACTACTGCTTTCATTTTGTTTGTTTTTCAGGCTGGTATCAACAAAAATATTTGTCATTAATTGAGCAACTTGTAACGCTCTTACCGGATTTTGGTCTTTATAGCTAATTCGTAAGAGATTTTTGCCGGCATTGTTAATGCTGATTTTACGTTTTATGCCTTCAATTTTTCTTTCTTTGTCAACTGCCGTGGGATTTTCATCCTTGAACCAATCCTCTGATTCCAGAATTTGAGCCATCGTAGTTCTGCTAAAGATAACCTGTCTTGCTCTTTTTGCTCTATCAATGACGCCTGTAGTAACAGCCGTTCCTTCCATCAATGGCCTTAATATGTTGTGTTCATCAATTAAAATTGTACTCGATGAGGTATATACCCGTTGCCATAACCAGGCTAATAATAGAAAAAGGATCGCTGTAACCACAAATAACGATACCACCAGTTTCCTGTGATCCCAGGATTCTCTAATAATCCGTTTGAAAATAATTTCCAACGATAAATTCATTAAATTAGTTCCTTAAAATACTCTTTCAGGTATCGATATAATGTCACCCGGTTCCATGGCTATATTAGTAGTCATATCTCCTTCATTTAATATATCGCCAATATCAATTTTAATAGTATGCACCTTGCCGTTTTTTCTTCGGTACAGTTTCGCAGAATTTGCCGAAGCGAATTCATTTAATCCACCCGCCTCCAAAACAACATCAAGTACAGTCATGCCCTGGCGATATTTTAAAGAAAGCGGATTTCTTACTGCACCCGTAACCCTGACACGAGATAAAAACTCATGACTTTGCAAATTGACCAGGATCACTGCAACTTGAGGATCTTTAATGTATTTTGAGAGCTTCCGTTTAATTTCTTTGGCAACATCAACGGGCGCTTTTCCACCCGCCATGACTTCACCCACTAATGGGACTGATATCTTGCCATCAGGTCGCACAGGTACCGTGATAGAAAGATCCGGGTTCTTCCATACATTGACTTGAACCTGATCATCTACCCCAATAAGATATTGTTTTACCAGTAATTTTGGATTTTCGTTGGCCAATGGACCATAGCTGACATCATCGGGCAACGTACTGCATGATGAAATAAAAAATATTAAGATGAATGCAGCTAATTTCCCCATATTCAGTAATTTGGTGTTTTTTATAATCATTATTTTCTCCTATCTGGCACCTTTACCTAATATTATCACTTCTACGGTCTGCAATAACACTAAAACATCCATTATAAATGAATGATTTTTAACATAGTAAAGATCGTATTGTAGTTTATTATAAGTGTCTTTCTCACTTGCCCCATACGGATACTTAAGTTGAGCCCAACCAGCCAACCCAGGTTTCACTCTATGCCTCACTTTAAAAAATGGGATTTTTTTCTCTAATTCTTCAACAAATTCCGGTCTTTCAGGTCTGGGACCAACCAAACTCATATCGCCTTTGAAAATATTTAAAATTTGAGGCAATTCATCTATTCTGACTTTTCTGATAAATTTACCCACTTTAGTAATTCGCTGATCATTTTTATCCGCCCATACAGCTTTACCATCGGCTTCAGCATTCACTACCATAGAGCGAAATTTGAGAAGATTAAAAGTCGTGTCATTCAACCCCACCCTTTGTTGCTTGTAAAATATCGGCCCTTTAAAACCATTTTCGATAAAAATAAATAAGGCCGTAATCAGTAGAAACGGTGTCATAAAAATCAGGATGAAACTGCTATCGATAAGATCAAAAGCACGATATGCAAATTTACTGATACCACTCTGACTACAACCATCACAAAATATCATCCAACTGGGATTTAGCATATCAATGCGTAACATGCCTTTTTCTCTTTCCCAAAAAGCAACAAAATCAATGACATTGATGTTGGAAAGCTTACAGTCCAGTAGCGCATCGACCGGCATGGTTTTTCTTCTGTCACCAATAGCCAAAACGACTTCATCAATTTCATAGTTTTCACAATAATCAGCTAGATCGTCACCCGGAGATACCAAATATTTTTTGGGAACAACTGGTGTTTCAGCACCAATGGCGACAAAACCGTGTATCACATAACTGGCATTTTTAGGAGCTAATTCTTTACCATTTCTTCGTTTTTCCAATAAAAAATATGCTAATTCTCCACTACCGAGAATCAAAATGCGCTGTCTGAGGGCTCTGCTATCTACCGTATTAAAGAAAATAAGTCTGATAATAGTAATTGTGACTAAACTGGCAGACAATGCCAGCAACATAATCCCTCTACCGATATATATTTGCGGGAATATGTAATAAATAATAAATAACGCTAACGTCCCCAACAACAGACTGATGAAAATCCGGATCAAAACGGTAGGAAATAAATGCTTCCCTCTTGGACCGGGTATCTGGTATTGTCCCATCGAAATCATTC
>CAZKUH010000100.1:0-7326 GCA_964555895.1 uncultured Enterobacterales bacterium | reverse complement strand
TTATTAGCACTCTACTCAATCGAGTGATTGTGAAGAAAAATATCAGTTTCCCAGCAAATAATCAATCAATTACTCAGTGATACACTTAAAACAAATAAATAAGTCTAAGCGTATACCCAAAATCATTGACGATGCAGCTTTTTCTCATAATGAGAATTGCTGATAAACTACCCTTAAAGAAATAGGATGTGTTAAGGAACGAAACACATCCTATATAAATATCCATACAGACTTTTATAATAAGCTTAGTGGGTGCTTATCCTGTCTTAAGTTAGTAGCCAAGAAATAAAAGATCAACTATCATTTTCTCTAAAAATAAAAAGGTAATTTAGTTAATGAAAAAAGTTAATATATCATTGGGAATCATCTTTATTTGGGCGCTTCCATTTCATGGAATGGCTTTGAATTTAGAACAGTTAGAATCAATTGTTTCATCACAACTGTGTCAGGGGGAAAAATGCAAAATAGATTGTGATAATAGATTATTGCAGCGCATTGGTCATGATTTACCTGCAGATGCTGATTCATGTCATGCAAAAGAACAATACCAATTATTAGAAGCAGGATTGTATCGAACAACATACGGCGAGGTAAAAAGTTTAAAACGTAAATTTGCCTTACTATCCAAACAAAAAAAAGTGAATTTACCTGATATTCATGCACAACAGGTTACTAATAAAATATCACCTTATATTATTGATCTACAAGTCAACCCTAACAAACCTATTGCCCCCTCCTCTTTTTTACCAGTTAAACTTAAACCGCCTACCCAACAACCACTTAAGAACGCCAGTAACTTTATAACTAAACCTAACATACCATCTATATCAAAAAAATCACCAAAAAATAAAATTATTTCATCCTTACATCTTGGTTGTCAGCATTACGCCACCTTTGGGCATCGTGGAGGTCCTGTCGGTGCGGAAAATTCTATACCAGCGGTCTTATCTGGTTTAAAAGACAGGCATAATGGTGTTGAAATAGACACTCAACGATTAATTGATGGTGTGTGGGTAGTTCATCATGATCCATTAATTGGACGTTCAAGTTATGGAATAACAGGATTTGTCAATTTACTCTCAAGTGAACAATGGAAACAAGTTTTCTTACTAAATCGTAAGGGTAAAGAGACCAATATTAAAGCACCTTTATTGAAAGATTTACTCAAAGCATTTTCTCAACATGCAGTTAAAGGACAAGTTATTAATATTGAAATTAAAATGGTCAAAGCTAAACAATATAGCTGCGATCAACTTACAGCACTCAATCAGCAAGTACGATCTATTCTTAAACCAAGTCAGTTTTTCTTTACCTCTACTTATTTGGATGCTTTACAATGTATAAGAAACATTAATCACGGCGTTTACCTAGGGCTTATTATTGAACCTAATGAACAGTCATTAAAACGTGTTATTGATACACAATATGGAGCGGAATATCGCAGTTTTAAACAACATGTACCATTATGGTGGAAGACTGCATTAAAAAATAACCATCAAAGCAATAGAGAATGGTTATTACGTAATAATTATATGGATTTAAAAAGCATGATAGGTCCAAATTTTGGTTTACATATTGATTATCGGGATATTGATAGAATGACTGGGAAAATAGAAGCCGCGGGAGGGCGATGGATGATTTATGAGCTAAACGATGATCAAGGAATGTTAAATATATTAAAAACACGCATTATAAAACATCAACTCATACCGCAAGCAGTGATTATTGATTCACCTAAGAAAACCTTCTGTCAAGCATGGTAAACAATGTTTTATTTTCAACCATGCTTTTTTCATTGTGCCTTGAATAAAGGAAAGATATTACACAATCTAGGTTTTTTATATATTGTGTGTAACTAAAGATGATTAAATTTAACAGCTTAAATATTTTATGACAAAAGAAACAATAAATACACCACGCTATTGGCTATGGCTATTACTAACATCTCAGAGCATTTATTTGATTTTTGAATTTTCATTCAATGCTCGTCTTGTCGATAGTATCTTCTTTTCCGATTCGTCCTATTTTGATCAATTATCCGTTTATGGGCGTTGTATTTCGGGTATTGGTTTTACCTTAGTATGCTATGGATATTTAAAATATAACCCAATTCGTTCAGGGGGAAAAACAGCACTCTATTTGCTGTTGATAGCAAGCCTAGCATTTCCTATTATGTTTTTTGGTCAAGAAGGACTTATCAATTATTTTGTGGATAAATCGTCTGCTGAGCAACGTTTCCATGCACAATACCTAGCCTTACTAAAAAAGGGACTTGCCAATAATGCTGTCGTACTGAAGGGGATAGAATATGAGAAAGAAGATATAGAATCTCCTGCCGTGAAAACTTTTATTTCCAGCCTTGGTTTTATGACATTTTTTACACCTAACTATATTCAGCAAGTCATACGTCATTCCGATCAAATTTTAACGCATATTGCGCACCAAAAAGCCAACAAACAAGTGAAGGAAACGTATCCAGCTTATCTTGATATGCGTAAAGATATGCAAAAAACTCTACTTCAATATAATAAAGCAAATCACCTCTATATAGAGAAACTGAATAAAATCCCACAACAGGCGGAAACCATCTGGCGAGATATAATCCTTGAACTTCAAAAACAATGGACTCAAATACAAAAAAATAACGATCGTGAATTGATTGAAGATGGACTTGATGCATTAATTGATGGACGGGAACAATATCAACTGGGAAAACGTACATGCCTACAACAACCATTTGGTCAACAAATCTGTCTATCTAAGATTGAAGCCATTTATCAAAAAAATATGCAGTCTGCTTTTGGCAAGAATGTATCAGCTAATTATTGGTGTCAGCGTATTGAGGGAAAAATAGAGGTTCAATGGCAAGGTGGCAACTTTGTAAAGAAAAAACAGCCAGATCATTTACAGTGCAAGCACCTAAAACGTAGCTTTCTACGACAGAAAATGCTCTCACTTAAAGGGATAAAAGACACTTATTTTGATAATTGGGAAGCATTTGTCAGTAGTAAAACAGTCGCCGATAAAGTACGTCAAAAACTTAAAACAAAAGACATTCATATGCCACTAAATTACCGTATTCATAGCCATAAAGGATTTATTCGTGGAGTTGTTAGTGAATTAACTCGGCAATTAAAAAAAGGATTTATGACTAAAGCCAAAACAGACTTCGGAGAAGCCATTGCGCCTAGGTTAGGGCAACATGCTTTTTTCAACCAGTCATTCATTCAAGCCCCCCTTAAAAAACATCTTCATCTTGCAACAAATCATGCTCCCGTGTCATTAAGTTTATCCGAAATGCAATTTAGAGACGAAATTCTCATGCCAGTCATTACAAAGAAATTAAAAAAAGAACGCATACGCCTATTATCCAATAGTCGTCAATTTGCAAATGGGGCAGAAAAAGCCGATGAGGGTAAACAATATGTTCGTAGCATTCTCGTGCCGCCTGTGGCAATGGGGTTTTCTATGTTTTTTGCCTTACTCAACCTAAGCAGTGTCGTCGCTGGAGTTTGGTTACTGTCTGGAGGAAAACCATGGTTAGCACTAACGGCAAGAATTACGTTTCTACTTGCTTTAATTATCTTGCCATTGATATTTTCAGGAGAAATAGCGCGAACCAAAACCTTTCAAAACATCATCCATGAAACAGAAAAATCCACAGGTCCCGTTCTTAGTGGCTTTATAATATGGTTAAGTAGTTTACAACCCGTTATCTATCCAGTGGGTTATATACTTGCTGATAATTTGCATATTTTTACTCCCTTACAAGAGGATAATAAGTGAAACAACGATTACTTTTACTCTACTTATTCACCATATCAGTAAACCTATACGCTTGCGAGTATGGTGACGATATACGCTTACAACAAGATCCCGTTGCATTAATTCAAGCCATTCGTACTGGTCAAGAAACAGACTCTATTAAAATAACGCTGGAAACCTATTTAGGTATGGGAGTAAAAACTCGAAAATTATTGGGTAATAATATCCTGATTACTAGCTTAGATTGTAAGCTGATTAATGTATTTGATGGTGAAATTATTGGTAAGATTAGCCTGCCATTCGAAGAATTTTACCGAGCAATGGCTCATGCTATTCGACATAATCAACCAGAAATGGCAAAAAAATTGATGGTACATGGTCAGGCAGCACCCATGCCCGTAGAACAATATATTGATTTATTTGCTCAATTACCTGTTGCCAAAACTGGCGGACTAAAAATAAGAGCGCAAATGCAACAAATATTTCCTGCCATAAAACAGATGCCACCTCAAAAATCTTGGTTACGAAATAAATTAGAACAAGGACGCATGAAAGACTATACTATGGCACGATTGTTTAGTCTCTTTGGCGGGCAATTATTACTGGATAAGGGCTGCGGCCCCTACCAATTAAGTAAAAAACTTTATACCATTATCGAGCTTAAGAGTTTATTTGGAAAACCCTATCAGCGTTATGTAACACGCCAAGACCCAGTGCATTTTTTATTACAAATAATGCACACCAACGCTGTCTTTAACGATAATATACATTACACCATCAAGGGCTGCACGCCCTAAACAATAGGAAAGGAAACGATGAACAAAACCATCATATTAATGATAATGTTACTACTACCTAAAATCAGTATGGCGGATGAAAGTGCATGGGGGGATGTTGGCGGTGGCACATTTGAAGTGCCTGCTCAAAATACCACTGAAGCACCCAATCAAAATATAACAACAGCTACAATACAACCCTCCCCCACAGAAACCACTAAAAATATACCTTGCGGACAAGATGATCCCCGCTTGAAAAATATAGTTGTGGTCTTAAAAAAACTGAAAGCAGGCAATAAAATTAAGCCCTTACAGCTATCGTTTGGTACCTATATAACATTAAGTGAAAAAATACGCACCTTAGTCGGTGATAATTTTTTTATCTCTGCACCAGACTGTAACAAACAAGTTCTATTTGATGGTGAATTAACGGGCAAAGTCAGCCTGCCATTTCCTGAAGTGATGCTGTATATTAACGATGCATTACGCACTCGTGACCTGCCTAAATTAAAGTTTATCTTTGCTAATATCAAAGCCACGCCTGAAACGCTACATAATATTATGAATTATTCCCACGCTTCATCATATTCCTTAGCCAGTGGTAAAATATTACTTGAGTTAATTGATGTTCAGCCCATCGGAAAAAATAAAACCTCTATAGGGATATTATTACTTAATATTTATCAAGCATTAGGCGGACGCTTAGCCTCAGGTGAGAAAAATGTGATTTATATATTTTGTCAGCATAATGGTAATTATGTGACTTCTGTCCAACAAATTTATTCAGAGGATCATTATTTTGTTGACCTAGGGAAGAATTTTTATAAAAACCAGAATGATTGGAAGGATATTGTAACTACGATATGGCCTATAAACTTGGAACAAGCCTATACAGCATTAGGAGGTATACATTTTATCACGACAAACCAATCGGCACAGGATGCACGACAGGTAGCTGAAGATTAACCTTTAATCAGAGCCACTTTATGAAATTAACAGTCTCAGTGGTATTGATTTGCTTATTAATGCTATTACCCGTGCAATTTAAACAAGGACAGCTTGTTTATCCTCAAGCAGAGGCACTGGTAGGGAGGTTAATGCTAAGGAAATTAATGTTAAAAGCAGTTAAATTTGAAGCTGATCTGATACTAAAATCGTGGTTAAAAAGTGTTACCCGTAAAGAAGGTAAAAGGGTCGCATTTGCTGCATTAAAGTCGCTTAAAACCTTACCTCAAGATGATAACTTCCGTCTGGCATTAATCACAGCCTTAGCGGGCGGAAGTTATTATCAAGCATTATCGTTAACCCAACAGCGTTCGCTAGGCTTGATGAAATCAGGCTCACAGAAGCAATGGCAAGCAGATAAGCAAAGATTGGCTACGCATCCTGAACTAGCTCTGCAAAGTTTTTCTCAGTCAGCAGGTGATACCGTGGAAGCGCAGTGGAATGATGTAGATGATCAGTTAAGCTGTGGTGCTAACAATAAAGATATTGCGTTTCAAAAAGTACAAATGGATGGAGATAACAATAACCAATATCATTATGTGATTAACGATACGCCCAACGAAACATTGTTAACAGGCAGAGCGCTGTTACAACGGCTTTTATTGAAAAATTTAATGAAAAATAGCCAATTTAAGGATCCGCAACAAGCCCAAAAAACGGCCAGATTTTATGCGCATTTAGCCTGTATATCAGGTAGATCCAGAAAAGTCATCGCTTTTATAGGTGGAATAGCGGTGCATGGCAAGGAAAAATTAATGAAATTACAAGATATCCGAAATGAAAGCCTTTTGTTTATGGATAAAATCAATCAATGGGCGCAACAAAAACTATGAGGCATTTTATCATCACGTTATTCGTTATTTTTTTAGGCGTGTTATTCTATGTGCTTTTATTCGGTTACTCACTACAGCTTAACGAAACACAATTACAAGAAAAAATTAATGCTAAATTACCTTATAGCAAACGTTATTATGTGCTACTTGAATCAACCTTAGCGCATGCTCAGGTTAAACTAAAAGACAACCGTATTCACGTTCGATTTGATGCTAACCTAAAAATACCAAATCCTGAAAGATTACTTAAAAATCAAGCGATACCTGCTTGGATTTCATTACTTTCTGGACAGGTAGAAGCAATAGCTAAACCAGAGTTTCGCTCTCAAACAGGCGAAGTTTTTTTATCAGAAATAAAAATAATAGGATTGAATGTAGACGGTATAAACGATAGTAAAAAACTTTATCAATCCGCACAGAGGTTAGTTATTGATTATTTCGCAACACATCCAATTTATACGCTTAAAGCTAATGATTTCAAGAAAACATTGGCGAAAAAATTTTTGAAAAAAGTAACCGTTACAAATAATAAGTTGGTGTTATTTTTTAGTCTTTGATATCCCAGTGTCTCCTACATTCTGAATTTTCAGATGTTAAATTCTGCATCTTGATTTCATTTGAGTATAACGCCTAGACATTTATGCCTAGTCTGTCTATCATAATGAAAATTCAATACACTAAACTAGCTATTCTGACATCAAATTTATCTTAAATTATCCCAGTAAATAGAGCTAGTTTGGCTTTACATTAAAGGCTCACTCATTGAAAAAGACTTTTGAAACTTCTTTTGGTTCTCCTTATCCCGTCGGCTCTCGTGTTAAAGTGGATGGCGTTAATTTTTCAATTTTTAGCCGCTATGCCACACATGTTGAACTGTGCCTTTACGAAAGCGCAACCAGTCCAGAACCCTTTCAAGTTATTCCGTTAATTGCCGCCTACCATAAAAC
>CAZKUH010000099.1:0-7368 GCA_964555895.1 uncultured Enterobacterales bacterium | reverse complement strand
CAGTTTAGTGAGATTAGAGTGGGTGGCTAGGTGTCTTTGACCAGACCTTTACGAAGCGCCAGACCAAATTCTTGGACGCGCTTGCAGTTCTAATAAATTCCAGTGCTTAAATAGGTTTTATAAAAGGACGAAAAGTACGCCACTCATACGGCTCGTTCCCTAACTTTTTTTGGGTATCTTTTTTGTGTTTTTATAACTCCATCCTCTCACAGTATGAAGTCTCTAGTAAACCCAGGCGGTTCACTAGTCACTGATGAATCCAATCGATTTTTTTGGTGATTCGCTATGAGTGGGTCGAAATCTTTTGTTCCAATGGAGGGAATTGTCTTGTCATGAGATTGTTTTAGTTTGAGAGCGATACTTAGTCGAATAGTCCCATTGTTGAAGGGTGGGGGGCATTTGGAGCATGGTCAATCTACTGCCAATAAATGGTCATCTTTGGAGGTTGGTCCCTATTTGGTCCCCAGCAACAAAAGGGTGGAGTCCTTTTCCAGAATATCGGCATCTTTATTTGATGTTTTAATTAATTAAATCAAAGAGTTGCGTATGGTGCCGAGAGGGGGACTTGAACCCCCACGACCCGAAGGTCACTAGCACCTGAAGCTAGCGCGTCTACCAATTCCGCCACCTCGGCGATGGGGAGGCATAATATAGGTTTGCTGATGCAACTTGTCAATCATAAATCTATCATAAATCCGTACGCTGTCTGCTTAAATAAGCATTCTGTCCAGCGTTTTCATTTTATCAGCTATAAAATTAACGCTAAAAAGGATGTTTCAGGTATCATGACAGGGTAAATATTTATTGATATGGAACACATGATTCAATTTCCGCTCGAAAATGATCCTGAATTTGTTCAGGAAAATAGCAAATATCCACAGGCAGTCGCCAGTCGCCAATACATTTTGACAGTGCTGGAAGCGCTGGGCAAGCCCGCGTCTTTTGAAGAACTTTGTCAGTGTTTTGTCATGGAAGATGAAATACTTTGTCAGAATTTAGGGTTTCGGCTACGGGCGATGGTGCGTGATGGTCAGATAATTCAGGATCGAAAGCATAATTTTGGCTTGATCAACCACATGAATCTCAAAAAAGGCCGGGTCATCGGCCACGCTGATGGTTTTGGCTTTGTAAAAATGGATGAAGGTGGGGAAGACTGGTTTTTATCGCCAAGAGAGATGTCTCGGCTCATGCCCAATGACCATATTTTGGTGCGCATGAAAGGAATAAACCAGCGAGGACGAATTGATGCTGGAGTGGTTCGTGTTATTGAGGAAGGCAAAAAGCAGTTAGTTGGCGAATATGTGATGGATTCCGGTCTGGTTTATATCGTCCCGGAAGACAAAAAAATCCCCTTTGATATTTATATCAATGTCGATCAAAGTATTCAGGCATCCGTTGGCGAATTGGTGTTGGTCGAATTGACCCAAAGACCTGGTAACAGAAACCCCGCCCGAGGCGTGATAAAAGAAATCCTGGGAAAACGCATGGCGCCAGGCATGGAGATTGAAGTTGCCTTGCGCTCTTTTGAATTGCCCTTTGTCTGGCCGGAAGAAGTTAATCAGCAAATTTCCAAACTTTCCGCTGAAGTAAAAAAGGCGGATTATCAGGATCGAAAGGATTTAACAACGCTGCCATTTGTTACCATTGATGGTGCCGATGCCAGAGACTTTGATGACGCAGTTTATACAGAAAAAGAGCATCAAGGTGGTTGGAAGTTGTGGGTTGCCATTGCCGACGTCAGTCATTACGTCCGCAATGAAACGGCATTGGATCTTGAGGCACAGAGCCGGGGCAATTCGGTTTATTTTCCGGGTGAAGTGATCCCCATGCTACCCGAGGCTCTCTCCAATGGACTCTGTTCACTCAATCCAGATGTTGTTCGGCTGGTGATGGTTGCCGAGATGGACATCGATCCATCGGGTAACTTGTTATCATCAAAATTTTATCCGGCAGTGATCCAATCTCAAGCTCGACTAACCTACCAACAGGTATGGGATTATCTGGCGAAGGAAACCGCAACACTGGCGCACGTGGGGCAGCAAAATAAAATCACCCGTTCTATTGATCGGTTGTATGCATTGTTTCAGGTTTTGAGTAAAGCACGCCAGGCCCGAGGAGGGATTGATTTTGATACAACCGAGAGCGGTTTTATTTTTAATCAAGTGCGCAAAATAGAAAGTATCGTGCCTATTTTCAGGAATGATGCCCACAAATTGATTGAAGAATGCATGATTCTGGCAAACGTGGCTGCCGCACAGTATTTGTTACAAACCGATCCGGTTGGTATTTATAGAAACCATACCGGACCTGCCGCAGAACGCCTGGCAAAATTGCGAGATTATCTCGGCTTGTTCGGCTTGTCCTTAGCGGGAGGTATTGAACCCACACCCAAAGATTACGCCAGTTTATTAAGCCAAATTGCCGACAGAGAAGATAAGGAAAATATTCAATTAATGCTGTTGAGGAGTTTGTCGCAAGCGGTCTACGAGGCGGAAAACAAGGGTCATTTTGGGTTGGCATTGACTGCCTATAGCCATTTTACCAGTCCCATCCGTCGCTATCCTGATCTCATATTACATCGGATGATTAAAGATCGATTACAATTATCTGGCCTGCGTTATAAAGGACTGGACAGCGGTTGCCATTATGCAACAGAAAAATTAGCACAATTGGTTGAGCATTGTTCCATGACCGAACGTCGTGCAGACGATGCCACCCGTGATGTGAATGATTGGTTACGCTGTGAGTTCATGCAGGATAAAATTGGCCTGGCATTTTCCGGTAAAGTGGCTACAGTGACCAGTTTCGGTTTGTTTGTCCGCCTGGATGATATTTACGTAGAAGGATTGTTGCATGTAAGTGCCTTGAAACGTGATTATTATCAGTATGATCCTGTCGCTAATGTGCTGGCTGGAGAAAAAACCGGCAAAAGATATAGCGTTGGTGACCGCTTAAAAATCAGGGTGTTCAGAGTCAACCTGGAACAGCGGAAAATTGATTTTGAACTGGTTGAAGATCTTCAGCCTGGCAAAAATACAAGAAAAAGAGGTGTGACTAAAGGTCGTGCCAACAAATCAAGCCGTGAAGTAAAAACCACAAAAAAGACCGCAAGAAAAACACGCAAAAAAGTAACCGTTACCACTCCCGCAAAAAGCAAAATAACGAGTAAAAAGAAAAAAACCACACCAAAAAAACAACGAAAATCCCGCGCAAAGAAGAGTAACTAATGGCCTCAAAAAAACAACTCATTTTTGGTTTACACGCAGTTCAGGCGTTGATAAGGAATCAACCAGAAAGAATTATTAAACTTATGTTACTGCAGGGGCGGCATGATTTTCGGTTAGAAAAAATATTAAAGCAAACTCACGGCATTTCCAGAGAATATTTTAAACGTACAAAACTTGATGAAATCGCTGAAGGTGGTAAACATCAGGGAATCATCGCGGAATGTGTACAACGTGCAGAAGATACCACAAGTATTAATTGGGATGAGGGCAAGTTATTAACTGAACTGGAAACAGCGATTTCAACCCCAGCTTCAACCCCGTTAATACTGGTTCTCGATGGCGTTACCGATCCACATAATTTAGGCGCTTGTTTGCGTACGGCAGAAGCGGCTGGTGTTATGGCGGTGATTGCACCTAAAGATAATGCCGTCGGCATCACACCAGTGGTAACAAAAGTGGCTTGTGGTGCTGCCGCAACTATGCCTTTGGTGGCGGTAACAAATTTAGCCAGAACACTAAAAAAGCTGCAACAGCTGGGTCTATGGGTGATTGGAACATCAGGAGAGGCTTCACAATCAATCTATTCTGCCAAACTGACCGGGCCAATGGCTTTAGTGATGGGGGCTGAAGGAAAAGGAATGCGTCGATTGACAACACAATTGTGTGATGAATTGATCTATATTCCCATGGCGGGGCAAGTTTCAAGTTTGAATGTTTCTGTGGCCACAGGGGTGACGTTATTTGAAATAGTGCGGCAACGCTCCGCTTTGGTATATAATTAAAGTTTTAAATCAAATCAAAATCCAATGTCCCGAAGCAAAAGCAGTAGTAATTGGCTCAGAGAGCATTTTGATGATCCGTTTGTGCTCAAAGCACAACAGGAAGGGTATCGTTGCCGCGCAGTGTACAAACTGGCGGAAATCAACGAAAAAGATCAATTATTGCAGCCTGGCATGACGGTACTCGATCTGGGTTCGGCTCCCGGTGGTTGGAGCCAATGGGTCTCACACCAACTTAAGGGTACAGGACGCGTAGTGGCTTCAGATATTTTGTCCATGGATCCACTACCTGGTGTTGATTTTGTACAGGGAGACTTTCGTCAACAGCAAGTTCTGGACACTATTCTGGCGACCATGGGAGATTTTAAAGCAGACCTTGTATTATCAGATATGGCCCCCAATATGAGTGGAGTAGAGTCTATTGATCAACCCGGTTCCATGTATTTGGCTGAACTTGCGTTAGAATTAGTTGATCAAGTTGCAAACCCTAAGGCTAGTTTTTTGGTCAAGGTATTTCAGGGGAGTGGGTTTGATGCCTACATGAAGGATATGCGGAGCCGATTTCTATCGGTAAAAACGCGTAAACCAAAGGCCTCTAGAGCGCGCTCTAGAGAGGTTTATATACTGGGTATTGGCTATCAGGTATAATGCAGGATTCTTTTAGGGTTTCGATCATTCTCCCAGGCTAAGCTAAACTAATACGATACGGGCATATAATAAATGAAGATGCCATTATCAGTGATACGAGCTGATATTTTTTAAAGTACTAGAAAGAGGACAAACTTTTGAACGATTTGGGTAAACAGATGGTTTTATGGCTGGTGGTTGGCATTGTCATTGTCATGCTGTTCCAGAATTTCACTGGCGCACAAAACGCGCCGAAAGATATAAGCTATTCTGAATTGATCCAACAGATCAAACAGGGCCAGATCATGGAACTGAGTGTGATCGGTGGTCAGGAAGTGATGGGGAAATACACCAGTGGTGGTCGATTTAAAAGTTATATTCCACTTCAGGGTGAATCGCTGGAAAAGGTTTTAGCAGAAAAACCCAGTGTGAACTATGTTGGCAAACCACGTGAAACGAATTACTTCTTGGCATTTTTATTTAATGCATTTCCAGTTCTGCTGTTAATCGGTGTTTGGATTTTCTTTATGCGGCAGATGCAGGGTGGCGGTGGTGGCCGTGGCGCCATGAGTTTTGGCAAGTCTAAGGCCCGGCTGATGGGTGAAGATCAGGTCAAAACGACTTTTGATGATGTCGCCGGTGTGGAAGAAGCTAAAGAAGAAGTTGGTGAACTGGTAGAATTTCTACAAGATCCCGGTAAATTTCAAAAACTGGGCGGGCGCATTCCTCGAGGTGTTTTACTCACAGGCCAGCCAGGTACCGGTAAAACTTTATTGGCGAGAGCTATCGCGGGCGAAGCAAAAGTACCTTTTTTCACCATTTCAGGTTCTGATTTTGTGGAAATGTTTGTGGGTGTTGGCGCCTCTCGGGTACGGGATATGTTTGACCAGGCAAAAAAACATGCGCCTTGTATTATATTTATTGATGAAATTGATGCCGTAGGTCGTCAGCGTGGTGCTGGGCTTGGTGGTGGTCATGACGAAAGAGAACAAACTTTAAATCAACTATTGGTAGAAATGGATGGTTTTGAAGGCGGTGAAGGTGTCATCGTCATTGCAGCAACCAACCGTCCTGACGTTCTTGACCCGGCATTACTCAGACCGGGTCGATTCGATCGCCAGGTTGTTGTTGGGCTACCAGATATTCGCGGCAGAGAACAAATTTTGCATGTACATATGCGCAAAGTGCCGATATCAGATAATGTTGATGCTTCTGTGATTGCTCGTGGCACGCCAGGATTTTCAGGCGCGGATCTGGCAAATTTAGTCAATGAAGCGGCATTGTTTGCAGCCCGATCAAATCGTCGGACTGTATCCATGGAAGAATTTGACAAAGCCAAAGATAAAATTATGATGGGCGCAGAAAGACGTTCTATGGTGATGAGTGAAGAAGAGAAAAAACTTACCGCTTATCATGAAGCCGGACACGCCATTGTTGGCTTAAAAATGGAAGACCACGATCCAGTCTATAAAGTTACCGTCATCCCCAGAGGACGCGCTTTAGGTGTGACCATGTATCTCCCAGAGCAAGATCGCTTAAGTTATTCAAAGCAACATATTTTGAGTATGCTGGCTTCACTCTATGGTGGCCGGGTTGCTGAAGAAATAATCTTTGGTGAAGACATGGTTACCACGGGAGCGAGTAACGATATTGAAAGAGCGACGGATTTGGCACGAAAAATGGTGACGCAATGGGGGCTCTCCAAAGAACTGGGACCTTTGACCTACAGTGAAGAAGAAGGTGAAGTCTTCTTGGGCCGTTCGGTGACCAAGCACAAGCACATTGCCGAAGAGACCACCAAAAAAATTGACAAAGAAATTCGCAGAATCATCGAAGAGTCTTATCATAAGGCAAAGGATATCCTGGAGTCACATAAAGATATCTTACATAACATGGCAGAAGCTTTAATTTATTACGAAACACTGAATCAGAAGCAGATTGCTGTCTTAATGGAAGGAAAATTACTCGAAGACGAAGAAAAAAAGCCGTCGAAGAAAGCCAAAAAAAGTAAAGATTAAGGGTGTGGCAAGGTGTTCTCACCTCGGTTTCGGGCGTGCTTAACCGTAAAACAAACACCACAGCGAATTTTTCGCGCAATATTACACATAGTTTCACCCATAGTTGTTGTGTTTGACTGACTACTGAGTTAGAATCCTCCGCGTTCTGGTGCGGGGTGGAGCAGCTTGGTAGCTCGTCGGGCTCATAACCCGAAGGTCGTTGGTTCAAATCCAGCCCCCGCTACCAATAAGATCCAAATAAAAAGCCTCTTACCAAAAGTTTGAGGCTTTTTTATTTGGATCTTAGCTGGTACGGAAATGGAAGCAGACATATTTGTCTTCTTTTATGTCTGTAGATAGCGAATGTCCGGAAAAAGAACATCGGACTCAGCTCTTGATAACCCTAGCGAAGGTCGTTGGTTCAAATCCAGCCCCCGCTACCAAATATTTTCAACAAAAAAGCCTCTTACCAAAAGTTTGAGGCTTTTTTATTTGGATCTTAGCTGGTACGGAAATGGAAGCAGACATATTTGTCTTCTTTTTTGTCTGTAGATAGCGAATGTCCGGAAAAAGAACATCGGACTCAGCTCTTGATAAACTTAGCGAAGGTCGTTGGTTCAAATCCAGCCCCCGCTACCAATAAGATCCAAATAAAAAGCCTCTTACCAAAAGTTTGAGGCTTTTTTATTTGGATCTTAGCTGGTACGGAAATGGAAGCAGACATATTTGTCTTCTTTT
>CAZKUH010000098.1:0-7547 GCA_964555895.1 uncultured Enterobacterales bacterium | reverse complement strand
ATAAATAATTTGACAAGTGCCTTTAACAGGCATCCCGACCTTGTGGAGGGATCTTACGCTTGTCAGAGCGAGATCCTGCAGCTCAATAGTCTAGTGGCTGGATTTATAAGGACTAATCGCTGACAACAAAATATCCTGATGGATAATGGTCTTGCCCGAAATGTTTTTCAATAATAAACTTATCTTGGGGTCACTTTGCTCCCAGGCTATTTTTATTTCACCATAATTAACACTGGCATAAGGTTTACCGACACGAAATTCATTCGGACTCACTTTTTTCCATTCCTTGGTAAGGCCCGAGCTGGTTAATTCCCAGAGTGGGTAATCAACATTTTTGTCAAACTTTGTTAATTCACCCCAGTGGGTATCACCGCTGATAATAATGACACCATTAATTTGCTGTTTTTTAATAAGCGCGATCAATCTTTGTCTGTCCTGTGGAAAATTTGACCAGGATTCCCAACCGCTAAAATGAGGTAGTAATTGTAAGCTAGAAGCAATAATGGTTAAAGCAGCCGGTTTTTGTAATTCTTGTTCCAGCCAGCGCCACTGTTGCGCTCCCAACATGGTTGAGTTTTTGTCTTTGCTTATTTTGTAGGGTCCCATATTGGCCGGTTTTCTAATGCGTTCATACTCAGCTCTGCTGACTGTTTTTAAAGCGGTTCGATTCCAACGTAAATCTGGCAAAATAACATGAACTCTTTCTCTGCCTTTGCCAATCATATAAGCAGTATAAACCCCATTACGCTGTTTTCTACGCGTAGAATCCTGCGGTTCTTTCCAAAAATCGAGAAATAATGTTCTGGATTCTGCTTTTTTTGGGTATTCTTTACCAGCATCATTCGCCCCATAATCATGGTCATCCCAAATGGCCATAACTGCCGTTGTTTTTCGTAACCGTGCGAAGCCAGGATTGTCAGCCAAACGCTGATATTTTTCTTTCATCGTCAACATATTGGTGGTATCGGCATAAATATTGTCACCCAGGAAAATAAATAGATCTGCATTTTCTTTATTGATCGCATCAAATATCGGGATCTTGGTCTCTTCATCCGCACAAGAACCAAACAAAATCTTTTGTGCTGCGTGATTAATATTTGCCATTAACAGCAGCGCCATCAGTAATAACCCATGATGAAACTTTCTTTTCTTTACTGTCAAATGAAACATACTGACTTCACCTCAAAATTTCTTTAATTGGTTTTGCTGAACTTGCGTTGAATTTTTTGGGGTCTTCTCCGAGCAAGGTTAACACGGTTGCAGCAATTTGCTTTTGTTTTACTTCAACTTTTGTTTTCACTTCTCCCTCAGTGCTAACACCAGGGCCTATAGCCATCATCCAGACTTCATTTGAACCAAGGATCCCTTCGGGGAATTTTTTTAAGGAATCAAGATAACCCTGAGTCGCCTTTTTGGATGCGTGATGTTGCCAATCTTTCGCAGTACGTCCTCTACCATGATCCGTGGTTATTATTAAAACTGTGTTGTTTTTATACTTTGGAATAGCTTGAATTTGTCTCCAGATATCTTTTATAAAGTTATCTGTTCGATGCACTGAATTTAGATATTGATCATATTTTCCATCGTGGGCGAAGTCATCCGTTTCACCAAATGAAATTGCCAATACTCTCGGCTGAACTTTTTTTAAATAATCCAGAGCAAAATGAAAGGTAAAGGCATCCAAACGAACCGTCTCCCAGGGACTCGGTAGTTCACGTTGGAGTTGATTCAAAATTTCGATATCTTTTGAAACTTTATAACCTTCAGTATTTTCATCTTTGGCACTATCAAAACCGGCATTTACCAGGAGGTGACTTCTGGCCGTATTAAAAATATAAGGGAATACATCCCAACTGGCAAATGCAGCCAGTTTATGGCCATATTCCGCTTTGTTATTTAGCCATTCAAGGAAGGATACATTAGGATTTGGTTTTTTTTTGTTGCTGTCAATAGCCGGATCTGCGATACCCGTAAAGATTTCATTGTAGCCCGGATAAGAAAAATACCAGGGATTACTCACTGACATTAATGAGCCAATATCTCTGTTACCAATGATGACACCTTTGCTGGCAATGGTGTTCCATACAAATGGCATCAATTTTCTTTTTCGTTGGTCTTGATCCTTGAGCCAATATTTTGATAATAGTAATTTTGAATTTTTTACAAACTTTTTCGATTGAGTTAATTCATAATCTGCACCGTGAAAAACCTCTTGCCATCTTAATCCATCGATTGTGATTATAAGCAGATTTGGTTTGGCCAGAATAGCTACAGATTGTAGAAGAAATAATATCAGTATAATTTTTTTCATGACAACTACTCTCAAAAATAAAAAACAAAAAAAGGGCAGAAATTACCTGCCCTTTTTAAGGATACTAGAAGTTTGCTTTAATGTTTATTGCAGAAGTTCTAGCAGCGCCAATCCAGGCGCCTCCTCCAGCGATACCACCAAGATAACTCTCATCAAAAATATTATTGACAGTCAATCTCAGTTCAACATTGTTAAAATCAGCAATTGATCCCAGCGCCATACCCGCATACAAATCTCCAATGCTGTACGAAGGAACTCGTTGAGTATTCGCCGCGTCTAACCAGCGTTCACCAACCCACTTGTTTGATAATCCGGCAAAATACTTGTCTTTTTGCCAATCGAAAGATAACACACTCATGTCTTCAACCGAGCCAAATACCACATTGCCGGTGGGAAAGCCTACGGAACCACCCGAATAAGTTGAATCATTTTTAGTATACGAGGTATAAATGCTGAGTGCATTAGTGACGTTATATGTTAATGATGCTTCAATTCCTGAAGATTTGATACCACCGGTATTCACATAACTACCGTTAGTGCCAATGAGGAAATCAATTCCAGCAGGAGAATCAGGTGCGATAAATGTTAAGCGATTGTTAAAATCAATATTGTAGTATGACACGCTGGCATTAAGATCGTCAGAAACATAACGAAAACCGAGATCGGTATTGGTCGCAGTTTCAGGTTTGATGCTACCCAGTGAAGAAGCATCTCTTTCCAATACTTCATCCTTAATCGCGGCAAAGTTTTCAGCATAACCGGCAAAAAGTTCTAAACCATCAACGGGAGTATCAACCACAACACCACCGGAAAACAATGCTTTTGAATCAGAATTTACCGAAATACTGCTATTGGCAAAATTGTCTTTTCTCTCTAGATTGACGTTAAACTTCTTTACACCAAAATGAGCCGTTACAATGCCAGCTTCAATGGTATCTTCAACATAAACCATCGTCGTGGTTACCGGGTATTCACGGTCATATTGAGTCCAATAGGCACTATGATCAAATTCAAAACCCGTGCGAGAATCGATAATTTTATGCCAATCGCGGCTTTCTTTTCTTAAATAGTCCTCATACCAGATCCCACCTCTTAAGGTGTTACCAATATCGCCAAAATCGGCTTCCCATTTAAAGTCACCGTTAAAGCCTTTTCGTTCTTTCTGATAATGGGTATGACGATATGATCCCACCGGAATAGCACCTGCAGCGTAACATCCCGGATCAAATTCAGGCCCCGCTCCACCATAAGGAAAAGTAATTGAACTTTGGCATCCAGCGATTGGTGATAACGCAACACCGTTGGCATCAACAAAAAAAAGTCGACCTAAAGATGCACCGCCATTTACATTGTTATTATAATTTAATTCTGATTCAGGATTACCAGTACCATCATTGGTCACATCAACCAGATAGGGAGGTACCCAATCACCACGACCATCATTCTTGTGATAATAAACATTGGTATTAAATTCTACTTCACCAATGGTAAAATCTGCTTTGAGGTAAGCGAATAAATTTTCTCTCAGAGTTGACCAACCGCGTCGGTACAATTGATCGATGTACGGAATGCCAGTCCATTCATTAGTCAGACGATCCCATTCAGGATTTTGATTAAATTGTTGTAAGGAAACTCTCTGGTAATTATCTTCCTCAGCATTATCATAAGAGATATAACCAGTTAAATCTACTTGACTTAAACTACTGATAAATTTAGCCGCAATATTTTGACGGGTATTTTGAGCGGTTTGCTGGATCCAGTCGCTATTTTGTGAATTTGATACACTCACCCAGGCGTAAGTATCCGGTAATATTTCACCAGTTTCATAACGAACAAAATATTTATTCGCTAAAAAGTCACCCGAAGTATAACTAACAGTCATGTTCTCATCTGTGCCAGGATTGATGGTGGTAAAGTCAAGGCTACCACCCAGTGCTTCGTTGGATCTTGAAGCAATATCGGCGGTCCCCTGAGAAACCTGTACGCCACGTAGATTTTCAGTATCAATATAACGGTTGGCCTTGGCGCCACCACCGTAATTTGAATTACCGTTAGAAATACCATCAATGGTAATACCAATTTGTTGTTGGTCCAGACTCAACTGGAAACCACGAATGGATAAAGTTGTAGACCAGTCATCCGTACCAAAAGTGTCACCTTCATTCACTAAAACGCCCGGTAAATTATTGATGACCGCCAAAGCACTGGTGAGAGTCGATTGTTGCTTCAACATTTCGTCGGAAGTGGCGTTATTGGCATAAGATACTTTTTTACCGACAACCGTAATTTCCTCAATAACATCTTCTTGGTCTTTTTTAGCTTTGTCTTTATCATTATCATCTGCCAAAGCCGGCCATGAAGACGCAGCTATCACTGCCAAAGCAATGAGACTGAGTTTGTGTTTGTTTAACATGATTTAACCCCTAATTAAGAATGTTTTTATTTATCAGAGGCAGTGTAGGAAATATCTGTGACAGTTGTATTACCATAAAATGAAGCATTTATGACAACGCTGTAAAACAATAAATTTCACTGTGTAATACCGGGGTTCAAACCTGTCCAGGTGAATCCTTTGAAGTATTAAAAACCGAAATAACCGTTGACCAGAGCGTCTTTGATCCGATAGCCCAATTTTTAAATAGATGATTTTGAGGAATTATTAACAGGATGATGTGCCGTTACAATAAAAGCACGCAAATCTGCGTCACTAAATGGCCAAAGTAGTTTTTGATCCTGATGGGAGATGACAGGGATAGTGTTTCGATATTGCTCAAAAAGCAATTCATCATCGACAATATCAATTTTTTCATACGGGCAATCTATTATTGCACAGATATTACTCAGCATGGCTTCTGCTTCATCGCATAGATGACAAAATTGCGTACTGAAAAGTAAAATTTTATGCTGGCTGATTTTCATGGTCAAGTTTCTTTATTTGGAAACAATGATGAATTTTTTTATTCCGCTGAAAATCCGCATCCAACGTTTGGTGACTGATATCTACCACTATAAATTTTTCAGTTAATAAAGGTGACAATTTAAAATTTCTGAAATTATTGGAAAAAATTATCATGCCTTTATCATTTAAAAAGTTCATTAAGTAGTCAATTAACACTTCATGATCCTGCTGCACATCCCAGTGGGTCAACATGCTTTTTGAATTTGAAAATGTCGGTGGATCGAGAAAGATTAAATCATACTTATCGCTGTTTTGATCAATCCACTTTAAACAGTCTGATTTAATAAATTGGTGTTCTGAGCCCTCAAAAGCATTTAATTGCATATTCCTTTGCGCCCATTTTATATAAGTATTCGACATGTCAATGGTGGTGGTAGAAATGGCACCGCCAGCCGCAGCAAACACCGTCGCAGTGCCCGTATAAGCGAAAAGATTAAGAAACTTTTTACCTTTACTGTGCTGCATGATAAGTCGTCTCACCGGTCGGTGATCCAAAAATAATCCCGTATCCAGATACTGGCCCAGACTAATCTCAAATAATAAATTATCTTCCTGCACCACAAAGGGTTGGTTGCCGGATGCAGATTTGAGTTCAGCCTGTTGATATTGCTGCTGATTCTTCTGTTTTCGTCTTTGCTTCAAAGCAATATCCTGCATGTCGACTTCAAATAATTGTCGAATAACAAGTAGTACCCGATCCAGTCTCTTTTTAGTTTGTGACCATGGGATGGCTGCCGGCGCCTCGTATTCCTGTACATGAAAATGTACTTTATTGCTCACGGTCTCAGTGTAACAATCAATAGCGACATTGAATTCTGGCAGATCAGCATCATAGATCCGATAACAACTGATATTCTGCCTTTTTAACCAACGCGACAATTTCCTCCTATTTTTTGTTAACCGGTTCGCAAGTTGCTGTGCATCCTCTGGTAATTTTTCCATAACCTCAGAATATGAACTCGCAAAAAAGTTATCGGCATTAATATTTGTACAACAAAGCTCTACAGCTATCTGGCCATTATAAAATCGATAAAATTTTTCCATGCGAATACCACTTGCTCTGGACATTTCCTTATCGGGAGAAAGATAGGCCACGCTGGAGCCTACGGCGTGCTCTTTTAACCAATCCCCCATCTGACCATAGATCGATAAAGCCGCATGTCGTTCTTCCAGACGTTCTCCATAAGGTGGATTGATGATAATGAGGCTACCCGCTGCGGCATTAAATTGATTATCTTCAATAGCGCAATGCTTTAAAGTAATCTGTTCGGCTACTGCGGCTCGACGAATATTGTCTTCGGCCTTTTCCAGCACCACCGCGTCTTTGTCAAAACCAAATATTTCTCCAGAAAAGTTCTCGCGTCCCTGGCGCAGTTTTTCCAGAGCTTCGTCAATCAAGGTTTGCCATAGCCCGGGCTGATGCTTTTTCCAATGGCTAAAACCCCAGCGTTTCCTGATTAGACCAGGGGCCTGATCCCATGCCATAAAAGCCCCTTCGACCAGTAAAGTTGCAGACCCACACATGGGGTCAATCAAACTGCCATTATTTGCAAGCACAGCTGGCCAACCTGCTCTGATTAATAATGCTACTGCTAAATTCTCTTTCAAAGGGGCGGCACCGGCTGCCACACGATAACCCCGTTGATGCAAGCTATTACCACTGAGATCCAGGTAAACCTGGGCTTTATTTCTATGACAAAAAAAGTTAAATCTTAACTGCGGTTTCTCTCTATCAACACTGGGTCTGGCACCTGTTTCATCTCTGAATTTATCCACCAGCGCATCTTTAAACTTTTGTGAAGTGAAGCCGCTATGATCCGTCCATGCCTGTTTTAAAGAAGAAGATATTGAAAAGGTGTTATGCACTGAAAATATCTCAGTCCAATCGAGTTGATAAACATGATTATAAAGCGCTTCATTGGAATCACAGTTAAAATGGCATAACTCCAACAAAATACGACTGGCTAGGCGAGACCACAAACAGACTTTATATCCTCCGGCAAGATCAGTGCTAAAATGGACGCCAGCAACCGTCTGTTTAATATTTTCAACACCCAGATTGCCCAGTTCAATAGTTAACAAATCCTCCAGACTTTTGGGGCAAGGTGCAAAAAAATTAAATTGCTGATTCATATTATATTACTCATAGTATTTCAATTAATTAACGCTGTTTTTATGGCGTTTGTTCTGCATATAGTTTTTGCTGGCCAAAGCGGATTGATGGATCAAATCCGGGCCACTGTAAATAAAACCGCTATAAATTTGTACAATGTCGGC
>CAZKUH010000097.1:0-7557 GCA_964555895.1 uncultured Enterobacterales bacterium | reverse complement strand
AGAACAAACAGGCTGCGGTAAAGTCTGAGCAAAAAAGAATTTATTGGGAAGGTATGCCTATTTGGGGTCGATTGCGCGCTGTTTCTGAACTGTTCAAAAATAATAAGACTTGTGTGGTGGCTTCCACTTACTGCAATAGCTGGATTTTTACTGATTTTAATTCTGAAGATTCGCTCGCTAGTATGGCCAAAGCCTATCTACAAATTTTTATCAACCGCAATGACACTTACAAGCAATCTTACATTGAAAAATTAGTAAAAGATTTTTCAATCGATGGGGTTATTTTTCACACCGCTAAAACCTGCCCAAATAATAGTAATAGCTATTATAATTTACCCAAGACTTTAAGAAAAAAAGGACTGGCTACGGTGAGCATCGACGGCGATCTCTGTGACTTGCGTTGTTATTCTGATGAACAATCAGTCACCGTGATAGAAGCTTTTATTGAAACCTTATAGGGATCGGAATAGATTTGAAAATGAATCCAATAAATGAAAAAATAACCGAGGATCAAAACCAGAATTATTATTGGGGGATTGACTGCGGCAGTTCTACCATAAAAATTATAGTCTGTGATAGTCAGGGAAATATTTTAATACACAGAAAAACCAAAACATTATTTCCACTTCAACAACATATTAAAACGGCCTTAGCAGGTGATGGTTGCTTTTCTCCCTTTATCAAGACGGACAAAAACGAGTTCGTCATTAAAACAAATCATAAACTCGCTGCAACCGGTTATGGTCGTCACCACATTCCTTACATCAGTGAAGTGTTAACTGAAATAAAAGCACATTTTATAGGCGTCCAAAAACAATTAGATCTGAACGAGCCCTTCACCATTATTGATATTGGTGGTCAAGATGCCAAAGTTATCAGCGTGGATGTCAATCGCGTAGATCAATTTATTATCAATCGCAAATGTGCTGCTGGAACCGGTGCATTTATCGAGGAGTTGGCTCATCGATTGGAGGTGCCAATGGAACGCATGACTGAAATGGCAGCCCATCACGATAAAGAATTAGTGTTAAATAGTTACTGCACAGTTTTTTCCGCTCAAGAAGTGATCAAAATTTTAATGACGGGTGAACGAATAGAAAATTTAATCTATGCCCTATACTGTTCGGTGGTAAAACGGGTTTTAGAGATGACCGCTATGGAGACCCGCATCATTGCTTTTTCTGGGGGGGTGATTAAATACCACCCAACACTGATTGAATTATTTGGTCAAAAACTCCCTGAGAAAAAGTTAGTGGTCGCACCCAATACGCAATACTGTGGGGCACTTGGCGCCGCTATTCACGCTATTTCCCAATCTAATGATCTTTCCAATAAAACCATTAACACCCATCAAGGAGACTAAAATATGGCTTATTTAATAACCAATGAATGTAATCTTTGTGACGCATGTGTTGCTGAATGTCCGAATGAGGCGATCACTGAAGGTGAAGAAATTTATAAAATTGATGCGCTAAAGTGTTCGGAATGTGTCGGTTTTTTTGACGAACCTCAATGTGCTGATGTCTGCCCTATGGAATGCTGTGAGACAGATCCAGAATTTATAGAAGATGAGCCCACATTATTGGCCAGAGCAAAAAACATACACCCCGACGAAGAATTTGATGATGAAGATTTACCTTCTCATTTTCGCAATTAAGCTAATATTTTCCCGAGTTCAAGTGAATTGAAATCCGGGGTAACTGCAAGCCTAATACCCTGGCATTAGCCGAAACTTAATGACAACAAATAATGGTAACAACCACCATGAGTGATATTGAAAAACGTAAAAAAACCACCCGTAACGAATTACTTGAAGAACTCACCATCAAGTTTGCCGGAGATTCCGGAGATGGCATTCAATTGACGGGACAAAAATTTGCAGAGCTGGCCAGTAATGCTGGTGAGCAAGTCAAGACCATGCCAGATTTTCCTGCTGAAATCCGCTCTCCTCTGGGGACACTAGGGGGTGTTTCCGGTTTCCAAATCCGTACAGGTGGCGATGGTATCTATACCCATGGCGATAAACTGGATATGTTGGTAACCATGAATCCTGCTTCGTTAAAACGAAATATTGATAACCTTAAAGAAAACGGCATAATTATTGTCAATCAGGATACTTTCACCAATAAAAATCTTCAAAAAGCGCATTATCACCTGAATCCATTGCAAGATGACTCTCTAGCTGCATTTCGAGTATTTCCGATTCAGATAACCAAACTCACGATGAACACATTAAAAGGTATGGGGTTATCACGCAAAGAGATGGATCGTTGTAAAAACTTTTTTGCCCTGGGTTTGATCTGCTGGCTATTCCCAAGACCCACCAAGGAAGTTGAACGATGGATTGAAAGTAAATTTAACGAACGTCCGTTATTAGCAAAAGCCAACCTCAAAGTTTTTCAAGCCGGCTGGAACTACGGTGAAACGGAAGAACTTTTTGCGACCAATTACCAAATTAAAAAAAATGATAAACAGCATTATGAAGACGGCGCCAGGTTTGTCACGGGTAACTCAGCGATTGCACTGGGTTTAGTGAAAGCCGCACGAAAAGCAGGCATCAAACTATTTCTTGGTGGCTATCCAATTACACCTGCCACCGAAATCATGCAAGAATTACTACGTTACAGGGATGAAGACATTCTGGTTTTTCAGGCAGAAGATGAAATAGCGGCCATAGGTTCAGCCCTTGGCGCGTCATTTACCGGCGCCTTAGGTGCTACCAGTACATCTGGACCCGGTTTAGCTTTAATGCAGGAATTTATTAATCTGGCGGTGATGGCCGAACTGCCACTGGTCATTGTCGATGTTCAACGTGCAGGTCCCTCTACTGGAGTCCCCACCAAAACAGAGCAATCCGATTTACTCCAAGCCTTATGGGGACGTAACGGGGAATCGCCCCTGCCAGTTTTAGCAGCCACTACACCACAAGATTGTTTTGACATCACCATTGAAGCCGCACGAATAGCCATCAAATATATGACCCCAGTCATTGTGATGAGTGATTTATATCTATCGGCAGGTTCTGAATCCTGGGTTGAACCTAGCTATAACGAACTTCCCGAAATTACACCCAATTTTGTATCCGAACACGAAAAATTTGCGCCTTATCGCCGTGATCCTAAAACCCTTGCCAGATATTGGGCAATTCCAGGAAAAATGGGTACGAATCATATTATTGGTGGCCTGGAAAAAAATGGTGAAACTGGCGCAGTAAGCTATGATCCGGATGACCACGAAAAAATGACGCACTTGAGAGCACAAAAAATAGCGGGTATATCGAAAGATATTGCACGCCCTGAAATCATCGGGGACAAAAATGCTCATTTACTCTTGCTTGGTTGGGGCAGTACCTATGGCGCAATTATGGAAGCCACCGAGGTACTCCTTGAAAAAGGTTATCCTGTGGCCTGTCTTAGCGTCCGCCACATAAACCCATTACCAGATGGATTCGGTGAACTATTAAAACAATTTAAGCAGGTTTTGGTGTTGGAAAATAATCTGGGACAATTCTGTATCAAATTACGCGCAGAATTTTTACTCGACCTGAAAAAATTCAGCAAAGTTCAAGGTTCACCGTTCAATGTGATAGAAATAACCCAGCACGTTGAAGCGATGTTAATAGATTACCCATCAAACATTAGCAGCAAACCACCAGCAAACAAAGCTATGGATACAGGAGACAGTCAATGAATACCCAAATCGACACAGTTGCCTTAACCCGAAAGGATTTCTTGTCGGAGAGTGACCCAAAATGGTGTCCAGGTTGCGGTTGCTTTTCCATCCTGAAGAGCCTGACCAGTATGTTTGCGCAAGCCAACATTCCTTCCCATAAACAAGTTATCATCTCCGGCATTGGTTGTTCATCCCGCTTGCCTTATTACACACACACCTATGGCTTTCATACCATACATGGCCGTGCACCAACCGTCGCCATGGGCACAAAATTGGCTAACCCTGAACTCTCAGTTTGGGTGGTCTCCGGGGATGGTGATGCACTAGCCATTGGCGGCAACCACACCATGCACTTATTGCGACGTAATTCAGATGTGAAAATGATATTATTTAATAATCAAATTTACGGTTTGACAAAAGGACAGGCATCACCGACATCACCACAGGGATTAATCACAAAATCCAGTCCTTATGGTGCCATCGATAAACCCATAAAACCGATCACCATGGCCTTGGCAGCGGGTGCGACTTTTGTCGCAAGAGTTCACGATAAAGATAATAAATTGATGGAATCCGTCATGCTTGCCGCTCAAAAACACAAAGGCGCCGCTTTCATTGAAATTTTAATGAATTGCATCACTTTCAACGATGGCGCTTACGAAAAGATCACAGCCAAATCAACGCGTTCGGAAAGTATGCTCGAGCTCAATCATGGCCAGCCGCTTATCTATGGCATCAACCGAGACAAGGGAATAATTAACAAAAATGGAACGCTTGAAGTCGTTATTATTGGAGAAAACGGGATCTCTGAAAATGATATACTCTTGCATGATATCAATAATGCAGGTCTTGCGGCACAACTCGCGTTATTGAATTTCCCCAATGATCCCTACCCCATTGGAATCTTTCGACAAATTGCAGAACCCATCTACGGAGAAATTGAATGAGACAACCGCAACAACGAACCCAGTGCCCATTTTATCAAGAGATTTTTTTGTGAGCACAGTTCATATTTATACGGCTCCAGTCAGATTTACCCATACGGACCCTGCAGGTTTTGTATTTTATCCACGTTTTTTTGAAATGTTTCAAGCAGCTGTTGAAGATTGGTTTAATGAAGGTTTGCAGGTTGATTATTCTAAATTGATTTTAGAAGATGGCATCGGTTGGCCCACAGCACATACCGAATGTGATTTCAAAAAGCCCTGTAAACTGGGAGAAAAAATTGATTTTTCTCTCGACGTCATTAAACTCGGCAGCAGTTCATTAACCATCAGATTTATTGGCCGAGTGAATGGCGAAGAACGATTAGTGGCTCAATCTGTATTGGTTGCTATTGAATTAACGGGTGGTAGACCCATACCAATACAACCCGATCTACGCAAAAAATTTGCGCATTATCTTAACTAAATTTATATCACATAGAGAGAAAAATGATGATTACACAATTCATGACCCGTGCGCATAAAGATTGCGATCAATTTTTTGTGGATTTCGAAAATATTATAGATAGTGGTAACTGGAATGAGGTGACCACTCATTGGGGTTTATTTGTCGATAAACTCTCACATCATTTTGAAATGGAAGAAACTGTTTTATTCCCAGCTTTCGAAAACGCCACAGGAATGACCCAAGGACCAACCGCAGCCATGCGCGCGCAACACGAGCAAATTCGCGCCTTACTCGAGGAAATTGAAGCCTCAATTCATGATCAAGATAGCGAACAATGCTTAGGTATTGCAGAAACATTGATGATTATGACACAGCAACATAATATGACAGAAGAACAGATCCTCTACCCCATGACTGACAGCCATACCGAAGCGGCGAAAGTGCTGGCATCCATGCAAGCACTTTGACAACGCTCACAACCAGCATGACTCATTCTATTGCCATGACTGCTGCTTTTCTTGATGTCAGTAAGTTACCAGCACCAGAACCTTTTCAACTCATTTTGCAACACTTGTCAGAGATGGATATATCCCAATATCTGATTGTCACTCATCGAAAACAACCGCTACTACTTTATAAACCCCTTTTACAACTTGATTTTAATTTTCATGTACAAGCAGGAAAAAACAGCGCTTTCGACATCATTATTTGGCGTAAAAATGATCCCAGCCCCATAGAAATTACCGGTAAAAATCTGGCAACGGTTGCCAATGATACACCAACAACCTGTGGTAAAAATTAATTATGTTGTTTAAAGGTTTATCGTTTGACGCGATTCCACCCTTCAGGGTTCCGTTTCGTTTTTTCATCACAGCACCCGTATTTGCGATATTTTTAGGCCTGTTATTTTTACTTGCAGATCCCGCCGTTCTGACTTCACGCTTTTCTCTTTGGTTACTCGCAGCCACTCACGCCATCACGCTTGGTTTTATGATGATGATCATGTTGGGAGCACTGTTTCAAATTTTACCCGTGGTTGGCGGCGTCGCCTTGCCCAAAGTCGAGCGACTCGCAAAAATTGTTCACCTCAGCCTGACTATAGGCGTAGCGAGCTTACTCTTTGGCTTTCTGGGGCTTGGTACAATATATTTGACACTGGGTGGTGGATTAATTTTTGTCGCGTTGAGTCTTTTTTTAGGGGCTGTTTTTTCACGTTTTAGGGCGATGCTGAATACGCCTCCGAGTTGGGCCATTCGCCTCAGCATCATCAGCCTGCTGATTACTTTTTGTTTTGGTCTTTCCTTTGTAATCGCGATGATTAAGCCTGGTTGGCTGCCAAACTTCCACCAATTCACCAACCTCCATTTAATGTGGGGAATATTCGGTTGGACCTTGCTTTTGGTGATGGGTGTTAGTTCTCAAATTATCCCGATGTTTTATGTGACTAGGGATTATCCAAGGTGGATAAGCAAATATCTAGCTATTGCTATTTTTGTTTTATTGATTTTACTCTCACTCAACTATCAAACCATTAACATAACGACAATCCTAATCAATATTCTGGTTCTGCTGTCCGTTTGTTATGCCGGTTTCACCTTATACCAAATTTCAATTCGTAAACGCAAAACACTTGATATTACCCTCTGGTTTTGGAACACCGCAATGCTCAGCATCATCATTGCTGCTTTTATCTATCTGATTAATAAATATTTTTTCTCTCAATTCAATAATCAAATAGAATTGCTGTTAGCAACCCTCATGCTAGTTGGGTTTGCAATGGCATTGATCACTGGAATGCTACTAAAAATAGTCCCCTTTTTAGTCTGGCTAAACTTGCAACAAGCGTGGATCAAAAGACCTACTGCAAAAATGCCATTGAGTAACATGCATCAAGTGATCCCAAATAAAATTGCCAAAAGAATCTATTGGCTTTTCTTAGCTTTTTTTGGTTTGGCCCTGGCAGTGATGTCGGGGGTGAATCACTATATTTTGATCAAATTAATGGGTATGATGATGATCATAACCTATGGGTATTTATTCTTGGTGCTAATTAAGTCAAACAAACTCTACCAGCGACTAGCGAAAGAATATTCGGCTACAGCAAATAGAAAGTAGCTCTTGGGGCTCTATTCAATTCAATCTGAAAAAGCTGACAAAATATGACAGTATCCCTACAATGCCTCCTGCTTGCAGCTGGAAATGCCAGTCGTATGGGGCAGATCAAACAACTATTACAATGGCAAGGGAAGCCATTAATTGTACATGCCTTAGAACAACTTTGTTCTGCCAATATGGATGTTTTATTGGTTCTAGGTGCGAATTCAGATTTAATCATTAAACAGATCCAACCTAAAAACTTTGTCATAAATGCTAATTGGCAATCTGGTTTGGGAAACAGTATCGCCTTTGGCGTTCGTCAACTCGACCAACATTGTGAAGCGGTGTTTATCGCATTGGCGGATCAAATCGCGTTAACCACTGAGCATTACCAAC
>CAZKUH010000096.1:0-7646 GCA_964555895.1 uncultured Enterobacterales bacterium | reverse complement strand
TATATACTTTAGATGGAAAGAATTCAGATAAATATATTAATTCACAAGCCTCTGCAATTTATATCACCGACCTTCTAATTGAACTACAAAAGCTAACACGCGTAAAAAAAGCACATTTCTGGTCTATTTCAGATGATTGGAAATTTGGAGTAATACAAAGCGGTCCAACATTAATGCCGAGCTTTTATGCGCTGGCATTGTTTAAGAATTTGCAAGATTATAGTCTTCTGGACGCTAACATAACCGGGCAACAAATATCGATTAAGTCTTATAATTATGTGTATGCTGCCCAACTACCGGTGGTAAACGCTTTAGCCATGAAAAAAAATAATATGATTGATATGATACTGGTTAATAAATCAAAAGCATCAAAGTCTGTTGAAATAATACTGCAACAAAATGGTACTTTCAGCAATTTTTCTCAAACATCCTACAGTGCAAACACCGCTTTCCCCACGGGCGAGTATTCGATAGCTGAAAAGACACAAACCACAGGAACTGTGCAACAAAATACCATTATAATAACCATGCCAAAATTATCATTTGCAAAAATCACTATCAATTAGCTGTAATCCGGAAAAAAGTAGCCAGGTATGGAAACTATTCAAGTAGCATGGGTATATACCCGTGCTACTTCAAAATACAGGTTTGAGAGTTCAGTCGGAATGCCTGTGTGAATGAACTCCCGTAGGGCAAGACGATAAGCACGAATTTGTTGTAACTAATCGTTGTTGGGAACACCATCTCCCGCAGGATTAATATCTTTAATCATCATAGTTCCTGCTGCTGTACCATCACTTTTCCACAATTCCATGCCAGCAATACCATCGTCTGCACCAAAGTACAGCACACCATCAACATTACCATAAATTTGATAGATATTTGAACTACCATTTTGGTTGATATCTTTGATCATGACGGTACCCAGATCAGTGCCATCACTTTTCCAAAGTTCAGATCCATTAATGCTGTCATTGGCCGTAAAAAACAAGGAATTGCTGACCGCCACCAAATTTCGGGGGCTAGATGAACCAGGTGATGGGGCAATATCTTTAACCATGCTGGTGCCTGCGTCAGTGCCATCACTTTTCCAAAGTTCAAAACCTTCATCGCTTCCCCCATATCCACGGAACATTAGCACATTATTTAATATAGTGAAATTGTCAATAGTAGCAGACAGGCTGGAATTTGGATTAATATCATTGACTAATACCGTACCCGCATCGGTTCCGTCGCTCTTCCATAATGAAATACCATGGATATTGTCATCATTGACGCTAAAATAGAGACTGCCTTTATAGTTGATTAAGTTTGTCGGGTTAGCACTTCCATTGGCATTGGAGAACCAGAATTTTTTAACCCGTGTAGTATTTACAGTGGTACCATCGGTTCTCCATAACTCAAAGTGAGCAAAGTCGCACGCATCAGTAAATGGAGATTTTTTACAGGAATCCGCTGCTGAGAAATACAGCACGCCGTTGACTTCTTCAAAAAACCTGGGGGAAGAGTTTCTTTCCATAGAACCTTCAAATGGAAAGATATCTTTGACTAATACTGTACCTGTGGCAGTACCATCGCTTTTCCATATTTCGATCCCGGTGTTACCGTCATTCGCCGCAAAAAACAGCTCGCCATTATATTTATAGAGGGATGAAATTGATGAACCCACACCTGCATCGGGGTAAATATCTTTTACTAATGCGGTACCTGCGGCAGTACCATCACTTTTCCATAATTCACGTCCTGTTGCGCCATCGTCGGCGACAAAATATAAAATATTATCCATGGATATAAAGTCCACATGGTGTGAGATACCTCCAGGATTGAAATCTTTTACCAAAACAGTACCATTTTCGGTACCATCACTTTTCCATAATGATCCACCATTGCCACTATCATCATATACAGAAAAATATGACATATTCCCCATAACGGTAAATCCAGAGGGGTATGAATTACCATCAGGGTTGATATCTTTTACGAGTACCGTACCTTGAGTGGAACCATCTGATTTCCAGAGTTCCCAGCCAGTAGTACCATCATTACCAGGAAAGAAAAATTTATTCGATGCGGCACGATTGACAACGAGGGTGTAAGTCAGGGTTGTTATGCCATCCTCGGCAGTCACCACAATGCTAATGGTATTATCCCCGGCATTGAGTGTAATGGGTGCACTGGCAGTATTTGAAGAAACGGTTACACCATCGACTAAAATAACCGCATTGGCATCTGCAGTGGTTGGCGTTACCGTGATGTTGTCAATAATGCTGCTAACAGAGGCGCTGTAACTCACGATCGCTGTGCTAAATACCGGCGTTAAATCTCCAGAAGATAGCGTCAGGTTACTTAAATCAGCATTGTTACTCAGTACAACTGGCTGAGCCCGGTTGACAGTGATGGTAATTGTTCTGGTCTCACCATTTCTTGCGGTTACCACAACTTCTATGGTATTCGAACCAACGATTAAATTGATAGGGCTGCTGGCGGTTCCCGATGGGGTTATTACATTGTTGATTTTGAGTGAAGCAACGATATTTTCAATTGTTGCAGTGACTTGAATTGATTCGATATTGTTTTCTACATCCACCGTATATTGTGTTGTTCTCAAGTCAAAAGCAGGTGATAGGCTGCCTTCAGAGACGCTTAAAAATATAAAGCCATTAATCTCGAAGGCAGGTTCACTGGCGTTTTGGTCAAGCCAGTTACAACCACTGGTTAACAATAGAAAGACACTCAACAAAAATGTGAGTATAACTTTAGTTTTAAATAAATTTAACATCCTTTTTCTCCATTTGTTATTAATGTATTTTTAATGAAATCAGCATATCTTTCTCTGCAAAAAAGTTGTGCCGGAAAGCTAAGGGAAAACTGAGGATCCTCAGGAGAGTGGGTTGGAAGTTTAAAAATTGTGCTTAATAGACACTGGGGTTGAACGATACATAATAAAGATAACAGACTACAGACGTGTTATTTTCGGTAAACGGGTCACCGTTAGCTGGTATTTATCCGTTACGCCTTTGTTGTCTTTTATTTTTATGGTGAAGCCGTTATTTCCGACAGCCAAATTAAAAATGATACTTTCATTGAAGGTCAAACCATTTATAGTTAATTCAGCATCGGGTTGTTTTGCCCTTGCCCGTAAATTAATTTTTCTTACACTATAGGCGGCAGTTGAGACATAGTGTTTGTCAGTGATTTCAAAAATTGGACTCAGGGCAAGGCCATCAATCTTTAGGATTTGTAGCTTTCTCTCGTCTGCCTGAATCACGTCAGGTTGTTTCTGGTAATTGTTAATAGCGATCAATAAAACTAGCAAGAGCAACAATTCTATAGTGAGTAATCTTTTCAAGTTTCTTTCCTGTAGACCCGGTTTTGAACATAGCTTTAGCGTATTCAATAAGGTAAAGACTATCAGAGTAGAAAGAAAACAAATGATGGAAGTCTAATGAAAAGCTGGAAATTCAGCTAATTTTGTTAAAACGAAATGTTTGAGAAAAGATGTGCTAATTAACTTGCTGCTCTATCGAATATTATGGAATTAATCGCGGTGCCCGATGCTAAACAACATATGTTGACTGAACAGCACATTGTAGGAATTTGCTATTTATCGAGAAGATCGATGGATCAAAATAAAAATTTGGAGAGGAATGAGAACAAAAAGAGCTAATTACATTATCTTGTTGAGGCGTCTTATTCATCCCGAGTTCAGTTGAAACAGGAAGGGCTCCTGATATTTTCCAGAAATAATCTTTTGTTGCAAGCCAGCTCAAGGCCCACTTATCTTTGAGGTGGGCAAGCGTTTTTTGAGAGGCCAGAACGTTTCCTAATAAATAATTATATTTAGCTTTAACATAGAGGTAACCGTAAACATTTTCCAATCGTCCAGAAAATGAGGATAAATGTTGTTCGATCCGCATGAGCAATTGTTGTTTTTTCTTTACCATCCCCATTTTTTCATATGCCAGTGCAAGATTGAGGGGGTGAGAAATGCCGTCTGCATAATCCCAAAGTTCAAACATGGTGGCAGGATTTTTTTTAAGTACTTTTTCATAGAGATTAACGACCGTTGAAAAATCATTGAGCCAAAAAGCGGTTAGCGCTTTGAATTTTTGAGCTTCAATATTCTCGGGATATTTTTTAAATAAAACATCAACGCGCTTAATAAATTGTGGCATTTTATTGGTCGATAAAGCGATAAGTAATCTATTTCTTAACAAAGTATTGGTAATGGCTGTTTTTATGGTGACTCGATCCAGCATTTTAGTCGCCTGTTGATGTTTATTTAAATAAATTAACAGGCTGGCATGGCTATTATCACGCCAATAATCACCAGTATCAGCCAGGGTCGCAGATCGTTCCATAAAGATTTCAGCTTGTTTCAAGTCGCCAGTAATTCGATAAATCTCGCCAAGGCCGGAGTAGCACCAGACATACTCTGGTAATACTTTTTGACAATGCTTGAATAATTCTATCGCTTTATCAAAATAACCCATACGAGCTAACGAATCACCCAATAAAAAATTAGTTGGTTTTGCCAGTGGATCCGTTTCAAGGGCGAATTCAAGATGCTTTATGGCTTGCGGATAGCGGGCTTTTTTCCATAACATGAAAGCAAAATTATGGTGAGCGATCCTTAATTTTGGATTTAACTGAATCGCCTTTAGATATTCTGTTTCTGCTTTGTCGAACTCTTGCGTATAGGTGTACATTAAACCAAGTGCTGCATGTGCTTCGGGTTGATCGGGTTCCAGACGGAGGGCTTGTTTTAGTGCGGATGATGCTAACTTTTGCGCTTCTTCCAGACTCATTTGGTTATACTGGAACTGCAATAAAAGTGCGGTTGCTTTACTCGTGTAAGCTAGCGCATAATTCGGAGCAATTGTAATCGCTTTATCGAGTAAAACCATTGCCTCTTTATAGGAATTGGCACCAGCAGCTTTAAAGTGCGCTTGAGCCATAACAAAATATTTATAAGCCTGAACAGATTGAGGATGGCGACGACTGGACGTCCAGTTATTTTTACTTTCTTTAATGCTCAGCATGTCGTTGACAGCGACACCCACTTGTTCCTGGATTTTAAAAAGATCGCCTGATTTTTCATCGAATACACGTGACCAAAGATGAAAATTATTTTTTGCATCGATTAGCTGGACAGTGATTTTAAGCTCATTTTTATATTCACGGACACTACCTTCAACCAGATATTTAACATTTAGTTCTGATGCAATGGCGGATAAAGTTTTATTTGAATCTCTATATTGAAAAGATGCACTTCTGGCAACGACTTTTAACGCTGGATTTGATGATAATTGGTGCAGCATTTCTTCTGCTAAACCATCGGCAAAAAAAATGGTATTTGAATTATTACTATAAACATCAAAAGGAAGAATGGCGATGGAATTGTCTATCGCTGCAGCTTCCTTTTGTAGGGGAGGTTGTATTAAATATAACGCCAAAAAGGCCACAACTAAAATAAATGTGATGATAAGGGGCTTTTTGTAAATGTGTCTAGAAAAGGATACTGTTTTGGGGGTATAGCTTGGCTGGGAAACAATTTCTTCAAGACTGCCATTTTGCGCATGCCAATGCGCCATTTGAACTAATTTATAGCCTTTTTTTGGAATAGTCAGAATATATTTATTTTCTTTGCGATCATCGCCTAGCGCTTTTCTCAAAGTGGATATACTGGAATTGATGACATCATCACCAACATATTGATTTGGCCACACACAGTCCAGAAGGCTTTCACGAGAAACAACTTGTCCTTGTGCTTTTGCCAGACAGAGTAAAACAGATAGAGCTTTGGGTTCTATTCGTTTCGTCTCAGCTTCACTGCTGATGATTCCTTCAGACGAGTTAATTAGCCAACTTCCTAGTTGAAACGCTTCTTCCATTTGATTTTAATATATTGAAGTTATTAGCATGGAAGGTAGTTCTACCACAAATAGCGACTAAATACATTGATTCAAGGCAATTTGTCAGCCACTGATTTTCAAAAGAAACGCTATCTCATGTGGTTTCAACCGCAGCAAAATCCACTGCCACGACTTTGTATTCAGGGCAGAGTGTTTCTTCATCATGCACATCGCCTGTGACCCGGTTGACCATGAGTTCGGGGAAATGGAATGTGGTGAATAAAATTCCAGGTTTTATTTCTTCGCTGATTTTTGCCTGTAATTCGATCTGTCCTCGTTCAGAAAACAGTTTTACCTTTGAATTATCCTTTATGCTTTTAGCGTTGGCATCCTGTTTATTTATTAACAATATATCCTGATCCATGATCAGTTCATTAAATGTTCTGCGGGTCATGGTGCCGCAGTTATAATGTTCTAATGCGCGACTGGTGGTGAGAATGAAAGGGAAGTTTCGTTCATTTTTTATGAGCTCCTCAGATTCTGCAAAGGAATAAAAATGGAAGGCACCTTTTCCACGCTTAAAGGATTGCTGGTGGAGTATTTTTGTGTCATGACCATCTTCGAGTACGGGCCATTGTTTACCTGTTTCGCCGAGCTCACGCCATTTCACGCCTTTGAAAAAGGGAACAACTTTAGAAATTTCTTCCAGGACCGTTGCAGCATCATAATTTTTTTGCGTATGCCCCACGGCTTTTGACCCCAGATGATGCATCATCTCTATTAAAATCTGGCCATCTGTTTTGCAACCCTTGAGTGGTGCCACAGCCGCTTGAACTTTTTGAATTCTCCTTTCACCGTTGGTAAAGGTTCCAGATTTTTCTAAAAATGAAGTTCCTGGTAATATCACATCGGCCATTTTCGCGGTTTCAGACATAAAAATTTCTTGCACTACCAGAAATTCCAGATTGGCCAGACTTGCCACCACATGCTGTTGATTGGGATCAGTTTGCACGACATCTTCACCCATGATCCAGAGTGATTTCAAATGCCCTACCTTGGCGGCATTAAACATTTCCGGAATTTTTAAACCATTTTTTTGAGGTATATTAACGCTATAAAAATCAGCATAAATTTGATGACTTTCTACATCTTCTACCGACAGATAACCAGCTCCCTGATGCGGCTGACACCCCATATCGGCAGCACCTTGCACATTATTCTGCCCACGTAGCGGATTAACACCTACACCTACACGGCCGAGATTGCCGGTTAACATCGCCAAATTTGCGATAGCCATGACGGATTTACTGCCTTGAGAATGCTCGGTGACACCAAGACCATGAAAACTCATGGCCGCAGGTGCTTTTGCATAGGCCAGAGCAGCTTCTTTGAGCAGATATCTATCAACGCCAGAAATTTTTTCCAGTGCTGCAATATCAAGGGTGAGTAATTGTTTTTTATAATCATAAAATGCTTCACAGCGGTTATCAATGAAAGTGTCATCTTCGAGGCTTGCTTCGATGATGTAGTAAGCCATCATATTCAACACAGCAAGATTGGTGCCGGGGCGTAACTGGATATGCCAGGTAGCATAACGTGCCAATTCGGTTTTAACCGGATCGATAACAATGGACGGAATACCTTTCATCATGCGCTGCTTAATTTTTGCTCCTGTAACCGGATGTGCAGCAGTGGGGTTGGCTCCAATCACCAGGATCATTTCTGTTAACTGAAGATCGGCAATTGAATTGGTTGCCGCTCCAGTACCAAAACTTTGTTGCATGCCGTAGG
>CAZKUH010000095.1:0-7678 GCA_964555895.1 uncultured Enterobacterales bacterium | reverse complement strand
AAGTCCTTTTACGATTGAGATAACACCAGATTACTGATACTGTGGGTTTGTGTCAATGGGGAAGTGTCCCAGTAAATCTCATAATCTGAAGTGTCTAGAGCAAAGTTTAGAATATAGCGTTACTAACACAAGAATTACAATAGGGAGAGTCCAAATGAATCAAGGTGTGCGTAATCTTCTTTTTCGCTGGTTTTTGTTCGTGCTATTGCTGCTGCCAACGGCTTACGGCGTAAATGCTCAAAATATGAAAGTCTATATTTCTGCAGATATGGAAGGTATTGCTGGAGTCGTTACCCGAGAGCAATTGGGGCCGAAAGGATTTGAATACAGCCAGTTTCGCAAATTGATGACTGCGGAAGTAAACGCAGCCATCAAAGCTGCGCGCGATGAGGGCGCTACGGAGATTGTTGTCAGCGATTCACACGGAAATGGCCTGAACCTGTTGCTGGATGCTCTGCCGCAGGACATCGAACTTGTCAGGTCTTGGCCAAGACCGCTTGGTATGATGGAAGGAATCGACGATACTTTTAGTGCAGTAATATTTATTGGATATCATGCCAGTGCGGGCAACACCGACGGCATTTTGGCTCATACGATGTCAGGTGCGGATTTTTCATCCGTAAAAATTAATGGCATCGAGATAACTGAAGGCGGATTTAACGCTCTGATTGCCGGACATTTCGGAGTTCCTGTGGTGATGATCAGCGGCGACGAAGCCGCAGTTCGCGAAGTGTCCGAAATGTTGGGTCCGATCGAGGGGGCTGTCGTTAAGTGGCATAGTAGTCACACATCAGGTCGCACTCTAATGCCAAAGGCAGCGCAAGCACTAATTAAGGAAAAGGTTCAGTCGGGCCTTAGACGTCGGCAAGAACTGAAACCATTTCGCATCAAAGGCCCGTTGACTCTGGATCTGATGTATAAGAATAACAAAGCTGCGGAACTGATTGCTTATCTGCCAAACGTGGAGCTTATCGACAACCGTACCGTGCGCTTTGTCGGGAGCATCATTGAACTCAGTATGTTCATAGAAATGGCGCTGGGCTACCCGACGACGATGAAGTAGTCTAGTTCATCGATACCATCGGACCGAGCTTAGTCGAAGTTTGGAACGTTTGCTTGTTGTGGCCGAAAAATGATATTGGAAGCAAATCAATATGTCGCAATACAAGACGCTAAACCGGACTTGGCAAAACACGCCGCGCCCGTTAGCTCAGCGTTAATATTTGTAATTAATCATACACAGACTTTAGCCTTCATTAGAGTAAAAAATAACGAATGATAAAATTCTTTAGAAAAATCAGACAAAACTTACTTACAGAAGGCAAAACTGGAAAATATCTTAAATATGCCATCGGAGAAATTATCCTTGTTGTTATCGGGATATTAATTGCTTTACAGATAAATAATTGGAACATTGAGAAAATTGATAAAAAAAGGGAAACAAAATACCTAACCAACATTATTCTTGACTTAAAGAAGGATATAACTCAATTGGAGTATCTAATTGAGTTCAGAAAGAACAAGTTAATCTGATACCAAAAAATTATAGATCAGATGAATGGTGTATCAGTTGATAATTTAACTGAATTATCGAAAAACGTTATTAATTCATTACAGGAAGATAATTTTTCACCAAACAACATTACCTTTTCTGAACTATCAAATTCTGGAAATCTGAATCTAATCTCCAATGACTCTATAAAATCACTTTTGCTCGAATTAGAAGAGCTTTATAAACTAAACAAATTAAGTATAGACCATGAAATATTTGACTACCGCGAATATATTTCAAAACCTATTTCAAGCCTCATTAATTTAGATCAATTATTCCCAATATATTCTGGAACGAAAACCATTGAAGAACAAAAAATAACCTTAGGGAATTTCAGTTCTTTACAAAAAAGTAGAGCGTATAAAAATGGTTTATTTATAATGTCCTTTATATCGAATTCGCATATTTCAATATATGAAAATATAAAAGACAAATCGGAAACAATAATTGAATTAATAGAACTTGAAAAATAACGTAATCACCTAAGTTTAGCTGGTGTGAATCAATATGCCATTTTCGAAAGCATAGCTATGGCAAAATAACGAAAGGCTAATAACGTGTATAATTAATGGTGGCGAAAGTGAATAAACATGAACAAGGGGACAATGAAACTAAGGTTGAATAAAATAGCTAAAATATTAATAGTGACCAGCTGAGGAGAAAAAGCATGATGGTAACAGCAACGGAGTTAAAAAATCGTCTTGGACAGTATTTAGAGGCTGCATAGGGTGAACCTGTTGTGATTGAAAAGTCAGGACGGATCAGTAGTGTAATGCTCTCAAAGCGACGCTTTGATGAGCTGATAATGCTAGAAGATCGTTACTGGGATTTAAAGGCCAAAATAGCTGAAGAAGAAGGTTTTTTAACTGACGAAGCAACAAAGCAAATCCTTAAGGTAAATCATGACATTGAAACTGAGCATCACTAAACAGGCGAGTAAATTCATCTAAAAATTACCGCCCAAACAGTATAAACAAGTAGTCAGAGTGACATTGACATTATTAAAAAATCTAGAGCCTCATGACAGCAAAATCTGCCCCGCAGCCCAGCAAAACCCCACTGGGCTGTTGTCCTCTAAAAACCACAGGGGCAAGTGCTTGCTAAAAGCGAATATCAAAAGCTAAAAACTAAAACCAGTCCGGTTTTATCGGGAGGATTTTAAGTGAGTAGGGCGATAAAGTCCCCATTTAGGAAGCCACTATTCTATGATGCGAACTGACAAGTTTCATAGAGCTAATTTGGGGTTGTAACGCATGGCATGTTGGACATTGGAAATTATCGATAACTCGAGAGATCCCGAACTTTCTTGTCAGCAAGAAGAGCTGGCCCAGTACAATTTTGTCGGATAAAGTTTGTATTTGTCGAGTTGTTACAACACAGATATTAAAAGCCGATTGAATAAGCGTATAATTATCCGATAATCAGTGTTTGTGCGTGAGAAAATTCTGTCATGTTCTGCTGCGTGTGTATAGGGCTATTGTAATCCAGCTTGTTCTAGGACGGGTGTAACATTTATCCTCTCTTGCATCTGATTATTCCAGGTTTTACAGGAGTTGCATTATTTATGTTCCATTTTTTAAGATTATTGCTGTTTGTATTGATAATATTAGGATTCACTCTGGGTGAAGCACAGGCGAAAAAAAAGACTTTAACCCGTTCGAGTGATTCAGTTTGTAGTGGTATGCAATTACAGGTTCTGGGTGCTGGCGGCCCTGAAATTAATGATGGTTTGGCCTCCAGTTCATTTTTGATCTGGATAAATGGAAAAGCGAAAATCATGTTGGATGCGGGGGGTGGGAGTAGCCTCAATTTTGAAAAATCCGGTGCTGTATTTAATGATTTGGAGGTAATTCTGCTGACACACCTTCATGTGGATCACACGGCGTCAATCCCGGTGTATGTCAAAGGCGGGTATTTTACGGATCGACAAAAAAATCTGCTTTTGTTTGGGCCTGGTGCCGGTGGTGATTTCCCCTCGACAGATAATTTCATTGCAGCATTATTCAGTAGTAAAAGGTTCAACGGTAAACTGAAAACGGTTTATCCTTATTTATCTGATAATTTCCAGCAGCAAACATCAACAGATTTTTTAATCAAACCGGTATCGGTTGAACCTCAAGGGCGGATCTGGCGAAAAAAACTATCAGAAAACTTAACCATTGCAGCAATAGATGTGATCCATGGTCCGGTACCGGCAATCGCCTGGCGGGTAAATTATGGACAGTGTTCCATCACTTTTAGCGGTGATATGAATGGCTCTTCCGGTCATTTGGAAAAACTGGCTAAAAATACCAATTTATTGGTAGCCAATAACGCTATTCCGCAAGATGCAGGAAGAATAGCAAAATATTTGCACATGACGCCTATAAAAATTGGTGAGATAGCTCAGAAAGCCAAAGTCGGAGAGTTGTTACTGGCCCACTTCATGCTACGTACAATCCATGTTATTCCACAAACCATGGTTCTGATTAAAAAGAATTATCAGGGCAGCATTCGAATTGGTAAGGCGTTAGAAAAGATAAAATTGTAGTTGTTTCAATATAAGCTGCACTCTGGATAAGGGAAATGGCAGTATTCCATTAAAAATAAATAAACCAGGTTGAGGTTGCCGTCATCTATTGGAAAGCATCGGCTTGAAATTTACCCATGCCGGTCTTTTCGTGGTTATTAAGACGAATTTGTCTGCTAATAGTGCGCGCTATTGCAAGCCAAATTAACGCGGAGAACTACAAAAATACGCGTGCTGTGGTTTTCCTTCTCCCTGGCGCTTGCAAGGTCTTACCCGCACTGGCAGGGTAAAAAAAACGACTTTATAATTTAAATGCTTCACCAATCTGGTTTACCTTGATAAAGTACCAAGCGGTACGAGAAAGAATATCGAGGAAATGCAAAAAATGCTTCAATCAACGGACACTATTATTATTGGTGCGGGACTGGCCGGGTTGGTTGTCGCCCTGGAATTACTTAAAAAAGGTCAGAAAGTCTGCATTGTTGATGCTCAATCGAGAGATAACATGGGTGGTCTGGCAAAAATTGCTTTTGGTGGTATGGCCATTGTGGGCACGCCAGAGCAAAAGAAAAAGGGTGTGAAGGATAGCCCTGAACTGGCACTGGCCGACTGGTATTCTTTTGCTGAATTTAGCGAAGATGATATTTGGCCCAAAGCTTGGGCAAAGCATTATGTAGAAAATTCTCTGGAGGATGTTTACCACTATATGAAAGCTTTGGATGTTGGTTTTCTGCCTGCGGTTAACTGGGTTGAGCGTGGGTTGTTTGTTCCAGGAAACTCACTACCACGCTATCATATTATCTGGGGTTGCAGTACGCGATTGATTTCGCAGTTACTGACTAAAATATTACCTTTCGAGCGTGATTTGTTGCGACTGGTTTTTGATGCAACCGTTGCGGAATTGCTCCAGGAAAACAATCAAATAAAAGGTTGTAAAGGTGTTTGCAAAAACGGTCAGGCTTTTGAAATCAAGGCGGAAAACACTATCGTCGCTTGTGGTGGTTTTACCGGGAATATTGAAAAGGTGAAACAGCATTGGCCAGTTGCCTGGGGGCGTGCACCAGAGATAATATTAAATGGTTCTCATCCAACAAACAATGGTGCCATGCATGATGAAGTAGCGAAACATGGCGGTAAACTCACACATATGCAGGACATGTGGAATTATGCTGCCGGAATTCCACATCCGGCGGCAGAATTTGCAGGGCAGGGTTTAAGTCTTATTCCTTCCAAGTCAGCGCTGTGGTTAGATCATCGTGGTCTTCGTATTGGTCCACAACCTTTGGTTAGTGGCTTTGATACCAATTATTTATGTGAGAAACTCAGCCAATTGGATAAACCCTATTCCTGGCAGGTTTTGAATAAGCGCATCGCCTTAAAAGAATTTGCTATTTCAGGCAGTAAACATAACCCCATGATTAGAGATCGCAAACTGTTTGGATTACTGAAGGAAGTACTGTTAGGTAATAAACGTTTATTCAAACAGATGACCAATGAAAGTGCCGAATTTATTGTGGCTGATGATTTGCCACAACTTCATAAAAAGATGAATGCATTAACTTCTGATCATTCGGTCAGTATAAAAAATCTTTCTAACAGCGTTGAAAAATATGATGCAATGATTGCCAGAGGCGAGTGTCAATGGAATGATGATCAGCTTCGACGTATTTTACATGCCAGACAATGGGGTAGTGATAAACTCAGAACCTGTTATCCTAAACCACTCATTGATGGCTCTCCATTAGTGGCGATAAAAGTAAACATTATTTCCAGAAAGAGTTTGGGCGGTATTCAGACTAATTTAAAAAGTCAGGTACTTGACCGGCAAAATAATCCTTTGCCTGGGCTTTATGCAGTAGGCGAAGTTGCAGGGTTCGGTGGCGGTGGTGCCAGTGGTAAAAGATCACTCGAAGGTACTTTCTTGTCAGGTTGTTTACTGACTGCGCAACAAGCGGCAAGAGCGATAACAACTTAATCATATTGAATCATAAAACAACCCTTAAATTGGGAGAAAAGAATGAAAAAAACAGGTGCTTGGTTAGCAAGATATGCGCTGGAGCAGTTACCAATTTCACACACTTTTGGTATCCCCGGGGTACATAACACCGAATTATATGACGAATTAAATCAGTCATCGAAGATTTCTCCTGTTTTGGTGACGCACGAAGGCTGCGGCGCGTTTATGGCGGATGCTCTGAGTCGAGTGAGCGATGAAATTGGTTGTTTGCTGATAGTGCCTGCTGCTGGGGTTACCCACGCTGCAAGTGGTATTGGTGAAGCATATTTAGATGGCATTCCCATGTTGATTATCTGTGGCGGCATTAGAAGTGATTCCCAGTTTGGTTATCAATTACATGAAATGGATCAACATAAATTATTGGCACCTATTACAAAAAAGACCTTTAAAATAGAAAAACAGGCAGATATTGTCGGCACTTTGTTTGACGCCTATAAAATTGCCATTGCGGGAGAACCCGGTCCGGTATTTGTCGAAATTCCGGTTAACATACAACTCGATCGGGGTGAAGTGTGTGAATTGGAAACATTCATTAAGGATAAGAAACAGCCAGGGGTTGATGAAGCGCTTATTAACCAGGCGGTCGCACTATTGAGAGATTCAAAACACCCCGGAATTTTTGTGGGCTGGGGAGGTGTTGCAGCGTCTAGTGAATTAATAAAAATTGCGGAACACCTGGCCATTCCGGTCAGTACCACGCTGCAAGGATTGAGTAGTTTTCCAGCCAATCATGGGCTTCATTGTGGTTTTGGTTTTGGTCCGGCTGCGGTTCCAGCGGCTAGAAATGCTTTTAAAAATTGTGATTGCCTGCTGGCAGTCGGGACACGTTTTGGCGAAATAGCAACTGGAAGTTATGGTGTCGATATTCCAGAAAATCTTATCCATATTGATATTAATGCGGCGGTGTTTAATCGAAATTACCCAGCAAAAATTGCGCTTGAAGGTGATGCGCAGCCAGTGCTTGCAGCACTGTTAAAACAATTACGTTCATTGACGCCCAGTCGTGATAGTTCACAGTTAAAAAAACAAATCGAGGATGATAAACAGCGCTACCGTGAACAATGGTATGCCATTGACAACACTGAAAAAGTAAATCCAGCCAGATTTTTTGATGCTTTAAGAGCACAAATGGATGATGAAAGTTATCTGGTGGTTGATGATGGGAATCATACCTTTTTAACGGCTGAATTGATGTCAATTAATCATCCAACGGGTATGATTTCTCCAACAGATTTTAACTGTATGGGTTATGCTGTCCCCGCAACTATAGGGGTGAAATTTGCACATCCTGAAAAACAAGTGGTGAGCATTGTTGGCGATGGAGCTTTTTTAATGACGGCTATGGAATTAGCGACAGCGAGTAAAAATAATTTAGGGGTTATTCAATGTATCTTTAATGATGGAGAACTGTCACAAATTGCCCAGGCTCAAGAGAGACCCTACAGTAAAAAAACCTGTTCAGAAATTTCGAGCGTTAAATTTTCTGGCGTTGCTCAAGCAACTGGCTGCGATTATATTCATATCAGCAATAATGATAATATTGTCAGTGGTTTGGTACAAGCGTTTATACTGGCAGAGGCAAATATGTCGGTTATCGTTT
>CAZKUH010000094.1:4916-7679 GCA_964555895.1 uncultured Enterobacterales bacterium | reverse complement strand
GTCTGATTTTTTTTGTTCCATGTTTCCTCCAAACTTGTATTAAGCAGTTACCGTCGTATTGGATGCTTGAGTAAATGTTTCTATCAAATGACAAATCATCTCCTTGGATGGCGCCATATCAGGCAGCACTTGCCATTGTTCGATGGCCAATTCCATTTTTTCTCTTAAGGCTTTAGTTTGTTCAAATTGAGTTTTGGTTTGCTCTAGACGTTGTTCAATTAAATCTCGAACTAATGGACAGGCCGAATCGCCGTGATCAGCCTGGTGTAAAATTTGCGCTATATCTTTAACAGAAAAACCTAATTGCCTTGCGGAAAGGATAAAACGTAAACGCTTCACCTCTGCTTCTCCATATTGTTTATAACCATTTTGCAGGTTTTTATTTGGAATGAGGAAATTTTTTCGTGTATAAAAACGTACCGTATCCGGGGTAATAGCTAATCGTTTGGCAAGCTCCACAACTTTCATCAATAATAACCTCCATTTGATAATTGCTAATAATATTCCTCGTCTATCTGAATGTGTTTGAGGACATGTTTAAATCTGAGCAGGATCATACATCTGTGTGTAGAACACGGGTCAAGCACTTTCTTTGTTATATTGTTTTTGCCAAATCATTGTTTTGTTAAATAAAAAAATCAGCCAAGGGTTCACAAGGAAAATCAGATGACTTTGATTCGTATTCTCATAGCATTTTAAGAAAAATATTTATATAATGCAATATATCTAAAGCAGAGAATTGATAATATTTTATGATAAATGTGGTGGAATCTACACAAACTGGCAAACCGACATTGGTTTTTTTGCATGGTCTCGGCGGTACGCTTCGATACTGGAATACAGGACTTGATGATTTAACCCATCGGTTTCATGTGGTCCGACTCGACTTGTTAGGATTCGGAGATTCATCCCAGCCGTGGCAAAATTACACGCAAGCCAAACATCTCACTGCAATTTCCAGTGTCTTGAAAAATTACCCGTCCTTTGTGCTGGTAGGTCATTCATTAGGAGCCGCCCTCGCGTTAGCCTACGCCAAGGAAAATCCAGCGCAGGTCAAAGGGCTGGTGTTGATCAGCCTGCCGCTATTTAAAGATAAACCTGAAGCCTATCACTGGATGCGCAGAACACCCAGTGGTTGGCTGATGACCAATATGGGCGTCGCGGCTCTCACCTGTATAGCTACCAGGCGTTTGGCCAAAAAAATATTACCCCGTTTTTTTAAAGAATTTCCTGCCGATGTGATTAGTGATCTGGTGAAGCATAATGTTTTATCTTCGATCACCACCTTGTGGAATGTACTCTACAATCAATCATTGTTGACGGATTTGAACTTGCTGGATAATGATCTGGTGGTATCTTGTATTCATGCAAAAAATGATATTACCGCTCCCTATGAGCCAGTAGAAAAACTGGTGAACTCACTTCCTCAATGGTTTTTAACCACCCTGGAGTCATCAGATCACCATCCCTGGTTATGGGATAACCAAGCCTGTATCGAGGTGATTAATCAAGCGATGGAATCGTATGCCCAATATCTGCATAATACAGAAGAAATTAAGGTTTCTCGCTAGCAACAATCAACCGAGAATTAAACGAGTCGTCATAAAAATCTACACGTTGATTGGTTCTACTTCGTTATGCCATTTTAGCAACATTGGCATCCCGACAAAAGAAGGATCCCTATTTATTCAGGGGAGTGAGATCCATCCTTTGTCAAAATGACAAGCTAGTAAACTGTGAAATATTGTTTCACTACTTCAAGTTCTTCTCTTAAAACCAGAGTCGAATCCCGGCAATGAATTTTGTATCTTCTACAACATCACCTGCAATTGAAGCAAAAGTTGCCGTATCACCATATTTCTTCTGCCATGAGACGCCAATATAAGGGGCAATTTCACGTCGAAATTCATATCTCAAGCGAAAACCAAACTGCACATCATTGATGCCTTTACCAATACCGAATCGAGGTAGATTATTGGCTGATAAATTAATCTCGGCTCTAGGTTGAAGAATAAGTCGCTGACTAAATAAAACATCGTATGTGGCAACCACTCTGGCTGATAAATTACCGTCTTTATCAACAAAAACAGCCGGTTCCATATCAAACCAATAGGGAGCCAGACCTTGAAATCCAACCACGCCAAAGTAACGATTTTCCGAGTTGCCAGCACCATATGCGCGGTCGAAGCGAATTCCCACTTGAGCGTCCCAGAATGCCGAAACGGCTTTGCTGTATAAAGTTTGCAGCTCCAGTTCACCACCACTTTTAGATACAGTATCGTTACCTTCTAGTTTAAACCAGAATCTGTCATAGTCAGTACCGCGCCAACCTTGTATATCCCAACGTTTGACGTTATTTTGATCACCTTGGCGAAATTCCAACTGATCAATCATCAGTTTTTGGATAGTCATTTCATCGGTTTCTTCCCATCCACCCATGCCACGATATTCGTAACCATCAGCACTGGCATAGGGATCACGAGCATCTGCGGGAGGCGTGCCACCCTGCATTGGCTTCATTTTCATCGCTGCCATTCCCTTCATGCCATCCCTGGCTTTCATACCCTGCATACTATTTTTACTGTGCATGGCTTTCATGTCCATTTTGCCGTGCATGGCTTTCATGCCCTTCTTACCGTGCATGGCTTTCATGCCCTTTTTGCCGTGCATAGCTTTCATGCCCTTTTTGCCGTGCATGGCTTTCATGTCCTTTTTGCCGTGCATGGCTTTCATGTCCTTTTTGCCGTGCATGGCTTTCATGCC
>CAZKUH010000094.1:0-4816 GCA_964555895.1 uncultured Enterobacterales bacterium | reverse complement strand
GCCCTTTTTGCCGTGCATGGCTTTCATGTCCTTTTTGCCGTGCATGGCTTTCATGCCATCCCTGGCTTTCATACCCTGCATACTATTTTTACTGTGCATGGCTTTCATGTCCATTTTGCCGTGCATGGCTTTCATGCCCTTCTTACCGTGCATGGCTTTCATGCCCTTTTTGCCGTGCATAGCTTTCATGCCCTTTTTGCCGTGCATAGCTTTCATGCCCTTTTTGCCGTGCATGGCTTTCATGTCCATTTTGCCGTGCATTCCCTTCATGTCTTTCTGATCATTAGCCGCAGTATCCGAAGTGGTTTCACTGGCAAACAGGTTAAATGAAGAAAAAACAAGCAGTACGATGATAGACAAACGGGTTGTCAGTGTTATTGTGTTAACTTTTATGGTTTTCATGCGACTACAACCTCCCGGAACATACCTGCGGCCATGTGATAGAGTAAATGACAATGAAAGGCCCAGCGACCGGGTGCATCAACCGTCACTAGGAAACTCACTCGCTGGGCGGGTAGTACTGCGATAGTGTGTTTTCGCACTTGGAATCCACCCTCAGCGGACTCTAGATCCGACCACATCCCATGTAAATGCATCGGATGTAACATATTGGTATCATTATGCAAAATGACTCTGATACGCTCACCTAACGGAAAGTGTACCGGTTTTGCTTCATTAAGTTTGAGCCCGTCCATAGACCAAATAAAACGTTCCATGTTGCCTGTAAGATGCAGTTCAATTTCACGTGTTGGTATCCGGGTATCTTCTGGGGCATGTATGCTGTGAAGATCGGCGTAGGTTAAAGCACGCCGTCCAGTATCTCGCAATCCCGGTCCGGGATCATCAAGATTAAAACGTGGCATATCAACCCGCATATCAACGCCAGCACCATATTCAGTACGTGCGTGTCTAACTTTTTTAGAGGCGGTAGCCAGACCCATGGCAGCCATATCCATTTTCATTCCTGACATGCCATTGCCTTCACCCATGGTACCCATCATATCGGCCATAGTCAGCAGAGGCGGCTTATCCAGGGCAGGAACAACTGCACTGTCATTAGTGTTTGCAGATAATGTTCCACGCGCATAACCTGAACGATCCATTGCTTGAGAAAAAATGGTATAAGCTTTGTTATCAGCTATCTCGACGATAGCATCATAAGTCTCACCTGGTCCCATTCTGAATTCATCAACCCATACCGGTTTAACTGGTTGTCCGTCTGTACCGACTATTTTCAGTTTTAATCCGGGGATTCGAATATCAAAAAATGTCGCTGTTGATGCACAAATAAATCGTAAACGAACTTTATCTCCAGCCTTAACTTTACCGTGCCAATTGGCTGCAGGGGATGCCCCGTTCATCAAATAAGTATAAGTTGATGCGGTTACATCACTGAAATCTGTTGGACTCATACGGGCTTTATTCCAAGGCTTGCGTTTTTTGAAAGCCGCAGCTAGCCCTAAGTTGGCAACATCGTCGAAAAAATCTCCAGCCGTGAGCTGTTGGTAGTTATAATAGCCACCCATTTTTTTAAGATTAAGGAAAACATTAACCGGATTTTCATCTGTCCAATCGCTCATGACAACGGCGTAATCTCTATCGACCTTTTCTTGCTGGGTCGGGTTCTTGGGCTCAATGATCAATGCACCGTAAACACCCGTTTGTTCAGCCAAAGTATGTGCATGATACCAATAGGTACCATTTTGTTTCGCTTTGAAGCGATGGGTAAAAGTTTCTCCGGGTGCAATCCCTGGAAAACTGATGCCTGGTACACCATCCATCTTAGTATTTAAAATAATACCGTGCCAATGGATAGTCGTCATTTCAGCCAGATTATTTGTGACATGGATAGTCACATCATCGCCTTCTTTTAAGCGTATCACTGGACCCGGCAATAATCCGTTGACTAAAGTTGCCACAGCAGGTTGACCCGTGATATTGACGTTTTTTTCACCAATATTGAGATTGATTTCGGTACCCGTTAATTCATTAGGCGATGAATTTGCCCATGAGAGTGAAGAATACATCCCCGAAGAAGCAATTGCTGCTGTCGCAGCAACCCCTTTAACAAAGGTGCGCCTTGAGGGTTGGAATAGAGAGTTGTATGGCATAAAATACCTCGCAAAGTTAAAGATTTTAAAAGCAACCACCTAGATATCTACAAAATACATTCATCGCAAGCCAAAATATAAATTTAACCTGCCTTCACATGGAAAAATTCATATTTTAGAAAGTCTTGACTGATTTTAAAGATGATCTAAACCGTTACCCATTGATATTCGCTTGTCGACCGCTATATTGGAGAAATTGAATCGCAGATTAATCTCTAGCTGTCAGAATTTGATATTGTTCCGGTGTCAAGTCAGGTAAACGTGCTAAAAAAGCCACCATTGCCCAAATACGCTCATCATCATGGGTGCGTCCCCAAGCGGGCATTCCGGAAGCTTTGACTCCATGTTTTATGGTCCAGAACCATTGCCGCGCTTTTTCCTCATCACTGGCATCCTTATGATCTTCGTCGTGTTCGGCTAAGGAAAGATTAGGCGGGGTTGGATAAAGACCAATACTCAAATCACTCTCCTCCTGACCAGGTTGTAGATGACAGGTTGCGCACATGTCGTTGTAGTCAGCACCACCGGCCAGCAATAATTCGGGGTCGTCCAAAGGTGGAACCTCGATATCTTTGGAGGCATTATCTATCGCTTGAACTCGGGTTTTTTCCAGTACCCAAAAAACCAAAGCATTATGCGGGTCGTCAGCTCCCATCGGGAAAACGCCAGAATAAATAAATGCACCAGCGCCAACGAGACCGATGAGCGCGATAATGAGCAATTGCTTAAAAAGTTTCATATGAGAGTGTCCTGGTTAAAATCAAGTTTAAATGATGCTGGCCGATATTGCCCAGCATCGCAAAGTTCATTGTGCAAGAATGAACTTATTTATGGTGTTCTTCATGCGCACTTTTGTTCGCTTCACCTTTTTCATCATTATCTGAACCAGCAGACTGGTGATCATCATCATCGTCATTAGCATCAGCGTTCATTTTTTGCTTCATGCACTTCTTCATCATTGCCATCATCACTGGATCAGACATATCCATTTTAGCATCTTTACTATCGGCATCTTTTTTCATGCTGCCCATAGAGCCACAGTTTGCTTTTTCAGCGTTTTTTGCATGTTCCTTGGGATCATGAGCGTAAACGCCCACAGAAAGCAACAGTACTGCAACGAGAATAGATTTATTTAATAATTTCATATTTGAGTATCCTAAAAATTAAAATATTGATAAAATTTTGTCAGGAACAACAGTTAGACACGATTTAAATTAACAAAATCCATTACCCAAAGGGCAGATGAAAACTGTAGATATAAATAATTTAGCCAATAATTCCCAGCCTAATACTATATATTTATTCTAACCATTTCAACTGTCTGTAACATGACAACAACATTACATTACTGTAATGTTGGCAATTAACCGTGATCACAGACTACTGATAATATAGAATAAACTGGAACAAATTGTGGGTGAAATCTTTGTCACTTCACTTATTAGACAGGAGCAACAAAGATGAAGATCCTGGTAGTCGAAGATGAAAAAAAAACCGGAAATTATTTACAACAGGGATTAACTGAGGCCGGTTTCGTGGTCGATCTGGCGATTAATGGTATCGATGGCTATCATTTGACTACCACAGAAAGCTACGATTTACTGATACTGGATGTGATGTTACCAGGCATTGATGGTTGGACCATTCTCAGTTCAGTTCGTCAAGCAAACAATGAAGTTCCAGTACTGTTTTTGACTGCCCGCGACAGTGTAGACGATCGTGTTAAAGGTTTGGAACTCGGCGCGGATGACTATTTGGTTAAACCCTTCGCATTTTCTGAGTTGTTGGCTCGCGTGCGGACTTTACTGCGAAGAGGCCAGATAGCGGTAATAGCCGATGAATTAAAAGTAGCCGATCTGGTACTTGATCTACCCAAACGCAGGACCTATCGAGCAAATCAAAGAATAAATCTGACCAATAAGGAATTTTCTTTATTGGAACTGCTTGTCAGAAGACAAGATGAAGTCTTACCCAGATCGTTGATAGCTTCGCAAATTTGGGACATGAATTTCGATAGTGATACCAATGTCATTGACGTCGCTATTCGTCGCCTTCGAGCTAAAATTGATGATGAGTTTGAACCAAAATTAATTCATACAGTCCGTGGCATGGGTTACAAACTTGAAGTGCCTGATAATGACTAAGTCGTTCTTCCAGCGGCCACTTTCACTCACATTAAGAGTTACTTTTCTTGTTGCTATCGTCATCACTGTTTCCTTGCTACTCCTCAGTTGGATTGTACAACGTTCCATGGAAAACCACTTTGTGCAGCAAGACGTCGACGAGTTAAGGGTAGTAGCCAGAGCAGTTCGGCAATCTATAATCAACACCAACACCAGCCATATGAATTTTCATCAGAGTATTGAAAGTTCAATATCCGGTCATCACGGGGTTTATTTTCTGGTTGCTAATCAGCAAAAAAAAATGTTATTCGAAAGCCCTGGTCCCCGTCTTTCAAAATTACTTGATCAGTTGCTACCTGTAAAAAAAATCACTTCCTTAACATTATATTCTTGGAGGGAAAACGATAACACCTATCACGGTGCATTACTCCAATATCCACTCTATCATGCTGGAGAAATAGAACGATATTATGTGCTGGTGGCGGCTTCAACCAGCTTTCACCTTGATTACCTCAACAAATTTAAGCGCAGTGCTTGGTATATCCTCATGGTAGCGGCTGCTATCACTTTTATTGTTGCTTG